>NZ_JBRRDR010000050.1:0-34312 GCF_056759755.1 Stenotrophomonas sp. STEN046 | reverse complement strand
CGCCTGCGCAGGCGCCGACCCCACGGCCGCGCTTCGCTCCCGGTGCGCGGGGTTAATGCGGCGCGCCACAACCCCCGGGGGGGGGGGGCGGGGCCTCCCCGGGCCCTCGCCAATGCACCGCGCTGCGCGCTCGCCGGGCATGGCCCGGTGCTACAGCCTCCCCAGCGCGCGACGGATTTCTTCCAGCGCGCCCGGGTCGTCCAGCGTCGACAGATCACCGGGATCGCGTTGCTCGGCCAGCGCCTGCAGCGAGCGACGCAGCAGCTTGCCCGATCGGGTCTTGGGCAACGCATTGACCACGTGCACATGTGCCGGCCGTGCGACAGCGCCCAGGGAGGCGGTCACCGTGGCCATCATCTCGGCCACCACCGGTGCCGGATCCTCGCCACCCAGGCTTTGCTTGAGGGTGACAAACACCAGCGGCACCTGCCCCTTCAGTTCGTCCTTGACCCCGATCACCGCCGCTTCGGCCACGCGCGGATGGCTGGAAATGGCTTCTTCGATCTCACGCGTTCCCAACCGGTGGCCGGCCACGTTGATCACATCGTCGGTGCGACCAAGAATGAAGGTGTAACCCTCGTCGTCGCGGATGGCCCAGTCCAGCGAGCTGTACAGCAGTTCCTTGAAGTGGCTGAAGTAGCTCTGCAGGAAACGGCCGTCGTCGTTCCACACCGTGCTCATGCAGCCCGGCGGCAGGGGCGGGGTCATCACCAGCACGCCCTTCTGGCCAGCCGCGACCTCCTCGCCGGTGTTCTCGTCGATCACCTTCATCCGGTAGCCGAGGTTCGGGAAGCCTGGCGAACCGAAACGTACCGGCTTCATGTCCAGGCCCGGCAGCAGGGTCAGTGCCGGCCAACCGGTTTCGGTCTGCCAGTAGTTGTCGATGATCGGCTTGCCCAGCGCGTCGCTGATCCAGTGCGCGGTCGGTTCGTCCAGCGGCTCACCGGCCAGGAACAGGTATTTCAGCGCATCCAGGTCGTGGCGATGGATGAAGTCCACATCGTGCTTCTTCAGCACGCGGATGGCGGTGGGCGAAGAGAACATCGTGCGCACGTTGTACTGCTCGCACAGTGCCCACCAGATGCCCGGATCGGGGTTGGTCGGCAGCCCTTCGTACAGCAGCGAGGTGCAGCCACCGATCAGCGGACCGTACACGTTGTAGGAGTGGCCCACGGCCCAGCCGACATCGGAGGTGGAGAACATCACCTGCCCCGGCTTGCAGTCGAACACGGTCTGCATCGACTGCGCCATCGCCACCGCATACCCGCCCACATCGCGCTGCACGCCTTTCGGCTTGCCGGTGGTGCCGGAGGTGTACAGCAGGTAGCTCGGCTCACTCGACTCCAGCCATTGCACAGGCACATCGGTTTGCCCGATCTGCGCACGCAGGGTGGCGTACTCGACATCACGCCCCTCGATGCGTGGCTCGGCCGGGTCCAACCCGCGCGAAACAATCAGCACATGTGGCGGCGGGTTGCCGGCTTCGGCACAAGCGGCATCCACCATCGCCTTGTAGGGAATCAGCTTGCCACCGCGCATGCCGGCATCGGCGGCGATCAGCAGCTTGGGCTTGGCATCATCGATGCGCAGCGCGAGGTTGTGTGCGGCAAAGCCACCGAACACCACCGAATGCACCGCACCGATACGTGCGCAGGCAAGCATGGCAAAAACCGCTTCGGCCATGTTCGGCATGTAGATCACCACGCGGTCGCCATGGCCGACGCCGAGGTGCTTCAGCACGGCGGCGAAGTCGTTCACTTCACGATACAGCTGGCGATAGGTGATCTCGCGGGTGCTGTTGGTTTCGGTGGAGATGGCGACCAGCGCAAGCTGGTCGGGGCGATCGGCCAGGTGGCGGTCGACGGCGTTGTAGCAGAGATTGGTTTCACCGCCGACGAACCAGCGCCGGAACGGCGGGTTGCTGTAGTCCAGCACCTGTTGCGGCGGCTTGTGCCAATGGATGCGCTTGGCCTCCTCGCCCCAGAACGCCTCCGGCTCGTCGATCGAGCGGCGGTAGGTTTCCTCGTAGTTCATGACGCAGCCCTCCCAGACAAAGTCATGGCTTCGAGGATAGTCCGGCGCTGGCGCGTGGGCCGCCCTACCTTGGTAGGGGGTGGGGGTTTGTTCTGCAGGGCTTGCAGCCCTGCACCTGCAGAATCAAAGTCAACGTCAAAAGCTGGGCTACTGAGGGATGGCGGGGCGGGTCCGGTTGCGGGGGACGCCGTGAATACGTCCCTGTAGGCTCGGTCGCCGCATCCATGCGGCTCACGCCCCTGCGCAGCCCACCCGGCCGTCCGCGGACAGTTTCCGTGCGCGTCCGCCACGGAAAATCAAAAAAAGAAAATCAAAATCAAAAGCCGATCGCTTCGCTCATATCCACGCATGGCGTGGATCTACCGCGCAGACATGGCGTGGGTGCATCGTGTCGACCAAGGTCGACAGCTACCAACAGCGAAGAAGCGCCGCGAACTGTCAGAGGTGGGGCGGTGTCGGGCGGCGGGGTATCCGCGGCATGGATGCCGCGGCTAAGCCTACAGGGACGTACTTGCGGCGTCCCCGCCGCCCGACACCGCCCCGCCAGGCATCAGTAAACCCACCGCTGCTTCTGCAGTTGATGTTGACGTGGCCTTCGCCTGCAGCGGGTCCCGGGCCGCAGGCCCGGGCAGAAAACCTTACCGGTCGTCGCGCAGTTCGCCACCCGGCAGGAACACCCACGTCCGCGTGACCTGCAGGATATCGATCTGATCGTCGCTGTCGGGCAACGGCGGGAACGGTTGTGCCAACCGGATCACCCGCAACGCGGCTTCATCCAGCAATGGCGTGCCGCTGGACTTCAGCACCCGGCTGCTTTCCACGCTGCCATCGCGGCGCACCCCCACGCTGATCACCACCTGGCCGCCCAGGCGACGCTGCCGCGCCTCGTCCGGGTAGTTCAGGTTGCCGACCTGCTCGGCGCGGTCCACCCACGCGCGCAGGTAATTGGCATAGGCATATTCGCGCGTGCTGGCGGAAACGAATTTCCGGTTCGGCCGCTTGGCGTACTGCGCCGAACGCAGGTGCACCTCCGCTGCCAGCCGCGCCATCTCGGCATCGCGCTGTTCGCGGGCGGTCAGCGGTGCATCGGGCGTCGGTTCCAGCGGGGTGGGACGCGACTGCGCCTGCGCGACGGTGTCCTCGCCATTGCGGCTGCTGACCACGCGCGCCTGCATGGGCGGCACCGGTGCTGCCGATTGCTGCTGCTGCGGCACCGGGCTGATGCCCGACTGGGCCTGCGGCACGATGCCGGCCTGGTTGTCGCGTGGACGCTGCGCGCGCTCGTGCTCGCCACCGCCTTCCTGGCTGGCGGCGGCCAGGAAGTCAGCCTGCTTCGGGGTCAGCGCGGTGCGGGTCTGGCTGAAGATCACTTCCAGGGTCGGCACCAGCGGCGCATCGCCTTTCACGGCAAAGCCAACCCCGAGGATGAGCAGGGCATGGACCAGTACCGACAAGGCGATGGTCGCACCCAGCCGCTGCGCTTCGCGCGGCGGCGGGGCGAGGACGGCAGGTGCGGCTTCCATCAGCGCAGATCGGCCTCGATCGCGTCGAACAGGGTGCCGGCGATGTTCAGGCCGTACTGGGCGTCCAGCTCGCGCACGCAGGTCGGGCTGGTGACGTTGACTTCGGTCAAGTAGTCGCCGATGACGTCCAGGCCGACGAAGCGCATGCCGCGACGCTTCATCTCCGGACCAACCTGGGCGGCGATCCAGCGGTCGCGCTCGCTCAGCGGGCGGCCTTCGCCGCGGCCGCCGGCAGCCAGGTTGCCGCGGAACTCATCGCCCTGCGGGATCCGCGCCAGGCAGTAGTCCACCGGTTCGCCATCCACCAGCAGGATGCGCTTGTCGCCGGCAGTGATGTCAGGGATGAACTTCTGCGCCAGCGCCAGCTTGCGGCCGCCGTCGGTCAGCGTTTCCAGGATCACGTTCAGGTTCGGATCGCCCTGGCCGCTGCGGAAGATCGAGCGGCCGCCCATGCCATCCAGCGGCTTCAGCACGGCCTGGCCATGCTCCAGCGCGAAGGCCTTCAGTGCCTTGGCATCGCGGCTGACCAGGGTCGGCGGGCAGCACTGCGGGAACAGCAGGGCGGCCAGCTTCTCGTTGTAGTCGCGCAGGCCCTGCGGATTGTTGACCACACAGGCGCCGGCCGCGGCGGCGACGTCCAGCACCTGGGTGTCATAGACGTATTCGGCATCGACCGGCGGATCCTTGCGCATCAGCACGACCTGGCCGGGGCCGAATTCGGTGCGGCTGAATGCGCCCAGTTCGTACCAGCCCGCCGGGTCGTCACGGACCTGCAGCGGCGCGGTCCAGGCCACCGCCACCCCGCCTTCCAGGGCCAGTCCGCCCGGGCGCACATAGTGCAGGGCATGGCCGCGGCGCTGGGCTTCCAGCAGCATGGCGAAGGTGGTGTCCTTGGCGATCTTGATGTGGGCGATGGGATCCATCACCACGATGACGTTCAACGGCATGGGCGCACCTTTCAGGCAAGGCGTTGATGGTAGCGGCAACGCCGGCCGCGCGCCTCCCCGGCAACGTGCAACGCAGCGTCTCCCTCCCCCGGGCGTGCCGGCCTGCGCAATGATTGCCAATCCGGTCACGTTCAGCCCAGCGCCACCCCCTGCGCCACGGACCGCCCTTGAAGCGGGCGCGGGAAGTGCGATATAGATACGCTTTCGCAGCGGCTCCCGCCAAAGATTGGGCCGTGCGCTTGGGGAATGGCAATGACTGAAAACACGACTGCGGGCGGGGAGCTCGCAGGACTCCGGGTGATGGTCATCGATGACTCGAAGACCATCCGCAGGACTGCGGAAACACTGCTGAAGCGCGAAGGCTGCGAAGTGGTGACCGCGACGGACGGTTTCGAGGCCCTGGCCAAGATCGCCGACCAGCAGCCACAGATCATCTTCGTCGACATCATGATGCCGCGCCTGGATGGCTACCAGACCTGCGCGCTGATCAAGGGAAACCAGCTGTTCAAGGCGACCCCGGTGATCATGCTGTCGTCCAAGGATGGTCTGTTCGACAAGGCGCGGGGGCGCATCGTCGGCTCGGAGCAATACCTGACCAAGCCATTCACGCGCGAAGAACTGCTGGGTGCCATCCGCACATACGTCAACGCCTGACCAGGGGGGAAAGGCAAAATGGCTCGTATCGTCCTGATCGAGGATTCACCGACCGACCGCGCGGTGTTCACCCAATGGCTGCGCCGTGCCGGCCATGAGGTGCTGGAAGCGGACAATGCCGAGGATGGCCTGCAGCTGGTCCGCGACCAGGTGCCGCAGCTGGTCCTGATGGACGTGGTGCTGCCGGGCATGAGTGGTTTCCAGGCGACCCGGGCGATGGCCCGCGACGCGGCGATCAAGCACATCCCGGTCATCATCGTCAGCACCAAGGCGATGGAAACCGACAAGGCCTGGGGGCTGCGCCAGGGGGCCGCCGATTACATCGTCAAGCCGCCGCGCGAAGACGAACTGATCGCGCGGATCAACGAGCTGGTGGCCTGATGCGCTCGCCCTTCGACATTCTTGAAGCCTACGAACGGCGCAGCCTGGCCCATGCCGTGCAGCTGCCCGGCCGGCAGTTCGCCCAGGACCTGTGGCGTGGTGTCGGTTTCCGCGTCGGCCAGCGCCGGCTGGTGTCCGATTTCCGCGAAGTGGTGGAAATCGTGCCGATGCCGCCGGTTACGCCTGTGCCGTGCGCGCAGCCGTGGCTGCTGGGCGTTGGCAACCTGCGCGGCAACCTGTTCCCGGTGGTCGACCTGAAGTACTTCCTGGAAGGTGCGCGCACCGTCCAGCAGGAAGGCCAGCGCGTGCTGATCATGCGTCAGGCCGGCGGTGACGTCGCCCTGACCATCGATGAACTGTACGGCCAGCGCAGCTTCGAGCTGACCCAGCAGATCGAGGCCGGGTCACTGGCCGAGGGCCGCTACGGGCACTTCGTCGATCGCGCCTTCCATGCCGATGGCAACGACTGGGGCGTGTTCTCGCTCTCGCTGCTGTCGCGTACCCCTGAATTCCGGCAAGCCGCGGCCTGAGGCCGGGCATCGCCCCCTGCATTGAAAATCGAGGTTGAACGATGAGTACTGCTTCGGATGCCACCAAGTCCGGCAAGCTGCGGCTGGGCGGCAGCAACCTCTGGCTGGGGCTGCTGGCGCTGTCGATGATCCTGTTCGGCGTCAACACCGGCGTGTCCACCTGGCAGGGCAGCCGCCTGGCCGATGCCGGTTCCAAGGCCGCCGATCTGCAGGTGCTGTCGCAGCAGCTGGCCAACCAGGGCCGTGATGCAGTGGGCGGCAACGCGCAGGCCTTCACCGCTTTCAAGGCCACCCGCAACGCGATCGAGCAGAACGTCTCGACCCTGCAGGGCCGCTACGGCAGCGAGCCGGGCGTGTCCACGTCGATTTCGACACTGGCTGACACCTGGACGCCACTGGGCAAGCAGGCCGGGCAACTGGTTGCCAGTGAACCGGCGGTGCTGGCCCTGGCCGGCAACGCGAACAACTTCTCCGGTGCAGTACCGGGCCTGCAGGCGCAGTTGAACGAACTGGTACGCGCGATGTCCGCCTCCGGCGCACCGTCGTCCCAGGTTTACAGCGCACTGCAGCAGGTGGTGGTCGCCGGCTCGATGGCGCGCCGTGTCACCGAAATGCGTGCCGGTGGTTCGGGTGCGGCGATGGCCGGTGATGCGCTGGCGCGCGACATCACCGTGTTCTCGCAGGTGCTCGATGCGCTGCGCAACGGCAACGAGGATCTGGGCATCACCGCCGTGCGCGGTGCCGCCGCCGTGGCCGCACTGGAGCAGTCGCAGCAGAAATGGGAGGCGATGAAGCAGGACGCCGACGCCATCCTGGCCAGCTCGCGCCAGTTGTTCGCCGCGCAGTCGGCGGCGACCGCACTGGGCCAGGGCTCGGCGAAGATGCTGACCGACAGCCGCAAGCTGTTTGAAGCCTTCTCCTCGTTCGGTTCGGTATCGGACACGCGCCTGTTCCCGAACTTCTGGATCGGCGTGGTATCCGGTGCGCTGTCGCTGATCGCGATCATCGGCTTTGTCTCCACCAACGTGCGCAGCCGCTCGCGCGAACAGGAACTGCGCTACCAGACCCAGGTGGAGTTCAACAGCCGCAACCAGCAGGCGATCATGCGGCTGCTGGACGAAATCAGCTCGCTCGGTGAAGGCGACCTGACGGTGAAGGCCTCGGTGACCGAGGACATGACCGGCGCCATCGCAGACGCTATCAACTACGCGGTGGACGAACTGCGCCACCTGGTGACCACCATCAACGACACCTCGGCCAAGGTTGCGCTGTCGACCCAGGAAACCCAGGCCACGGCGATGCAGCTGGCCGAAGCGGCTGGTCACCAGGCCAACCAGATCACCTCGGCGTCGGACCGGATCGGCGAAATCGCAGCGAGCATCGAACAGGTGTCGCGCAACTCGGCCGAATCGGCCGACGTGGCACAGCGCTCGGTGGTGATCGCCGCCGAGGGTGCCGGCGTGGTGCGCGAGACCATCCAGGGCATGGACCAGATCCGCGACCAGATCCAGGAAACCTCCAAGCGCATCAAGCGCCTGGGTGAATCCTCGCAGGAGATCGGTTCGATCGTGGAACTGATCAACGACATTTCCGAGCAGACCAACATCCTGGCGCTGAACGCCGCCGTGCAGGCGGCCTCCGCAGGTGAAGCCGGCCGCGGTTTCGCGGTCGTGGCCGACGAAGTGCAGCGACTGGCAGAACGTACCTCCGGTGCGACCCGACGCATCGAAAACCTGGTGCAGGCCATTCAGGCCGATACCAACGAAGCGGTGACCTCGATGGAACAGACCACCGCCGAAGTGGTGTCCGGTGCGCGCCTGGCCGAAGACGCCGGCACCGCACTGACCGAGATCGAACGCGTGTCCAATGCACTGAATACGCTCATCAAGAACATCTCCATCGCCGCCCAGCAGCAGTCGTCGGCAGCGTCGGACATCACCCGCACGATGGGCGTGATCCGCCAGATCACCGGCCAGACCTCGCAGGGTGCCGGGCAGACCGCCGAGTCGATCGGCCACCTCGCGCAGCTGGCGGCCGACCTGCGCCGTTCGGTCGCCGACTTCAAGCTGCCGGCGTGACGCGGGCAGGGCGGCGAGCAAGGAACCAGTCGATGAAGCATTTCCATTCCCCACGCCAGGACCCGCGCGCCAGCCGCGCGGCGGCGACCGGAGCGCATCCATGAGCAGCCTGCGCGATGCGATGAGCCACGCGGCCCTGGGCTGGGTCAAGCCCGAGCTGGACGAGACCCTGCGCCTGGTGCGCAACGAGGTCGAGTACTTCGCCGAAGATCCGGGCGACAGCAGCCGCATGCGCATCTGCGCCGGCTACCTGCACCAGGTGCAGGGCACGCTGCGCATGGTCGAGCTGTATGCGCCGGCGATGGTGGCCGAAGAGCTGGAGCAGCTGGCCGTTGCCGTTGGCCGGGGCGAAGTGGCTGAACGCGATGAAGCCTGCGCCACGCTGATGCGTGGCAGCGTGCTGCTGCCCGATTACCTGGAACGTCTGCAGAACGGGCACCGTGACATCCCGATCGTGCTGCAGCCGCTGCTCAACGAGATCCGTGCCGCGCGCGGCGAAGCGCTGATCAACGACAGCGTGTTGTTTGCCTTCGCCCCGGATTCGGTGACCGCTACCGAAGCGGAGCTGGACCATGCACGCGGCAGCCTCAGCGGCCGCAACCGCGAACTGCTGGATACCGTCGGCAATGCGGTCAAGGAAGAACTGCTGCAGGTCAAGGATGCCCTGGACCTGCACCTGCGCACCGATGGCAGCCCGCAGCAGCTGCAGGAGCAGGTGACCAAGCTTGGCTCGGTGGCCGACACGCTGGGCATGCTGGGCCTGGGCGCTGCCCGTGGCGTGGTGGAGCAGCAGCGCGATGCACTGCGCGGCGTGGTCGAGGGCCATCAGCAGATCGACGAGGACATGCTGCTGGATATCGCCGGCGCGCTGCTCTACGTCGATGCATCGCTGGACGACCAGGTTGCCCATCTGGGCGCCAGTGGCAGCGGCGCGGACGATCCCAGCGCAGTGGAGAACCGGCGCACCGTGGAAGTGCTGGCGCACGAGGCCATCGCCAATTTCGCCGCCGCCCGCGAACACTTCGTTGCCTTCATCGAAACCAGCTGGAACCACGCTGAGCTGCAGGACGTGCCGCGCCTGCTGGGCGATGTCGCCGGTGCGCTGCGCATGCTCGACCTGCGCACCGCCGCCGATTACCTGCGTGGCGTGCAGCAGTACATCGAAGCCGAGCTGATCGGTCGCCAACGCGTGCCCAGCGGACGCCAGCTGGACACCCTGGCCGACGCCATGGCCAGCCTGGAGTACTACCTGGAAGCCCTGCGTGATCGTCGCCCGGGGCGCGAGGACATCCTCGACATCACCCGCAGCAGCCTGGAAGCCCTGCGCTACTGGCCGCTGCCTGCGCACGGCAGTGCCGATGCCATGCCCGAGCCGCCGCAGGCGGTCATCCGTGAAACCGTGGCGCCGGTGGCCGTGCCGCTGCAGATCGAGCCGCTGGAGCCGGTCGTGCAGGTGGCCGCACCCGCACCGGGTGACGTGCCCGCGCCGTTGCCGGACTTCACCTTTGATCCGCTGCCGGAGGCCCCGGCGGCCGACAACGGCCTGATGTTCGCCTCGCTCAGCGAGCCGCCGGTGGTTGCCGACCCGCATGCCTCCCCGGTGCCGCTGCTGTTTGCAGCCTCGAGCGCGCCTGCACCTGAGGTGCCGCAGTGGGAACTGGGTGGTTTTGACACGCCGGCGCACACGCAGGACGTGGCCGACGACGAACGTGCACCGACCTTCAGCAGTTTTGACCCGGTCAGTTTTGATCCGGTGAGCGCCGAGCAGTCCACTACCGCCTCCTGGACGCTGTCCGATGCCGCGGTGCTGGATGTCGATGACAGCGATGCAACCGGCAGCGTGCTCGGGGACGGCGTAGTGGTCGACGCGTCACCGGACGAAGCGGTGTTTGCCGCGCCGCTGGATACGGTTGCTTCACCGGTGTTCGATCCGGTCGTTGCCGAGCAGGACGGCCAGGCGCCGCTGACCGACGATGTGGTGTTCCGTTTCGACAGCAGCCTGCTGGACAACGCCGACGACGTGCTGTCGTTGCACGCGATGGAAACCCTCACGCTGGACGATGCGCATGAATCGGGCGCGGCGTTGGAGTTCGTCGACGAGGTTGGACCGGCATCGGCTGACGACGGCCTGGTTGTGACCGACGTCGAAGTCGCTGCCGACACCGACGTGGCCGCCACCGAGCTGCCCGTAAGCGAGGTCGATGCGGGCCAGGCTGCAGAGCCGGCCATCGCCCTGGTCGATGTCGATACCATCACCCCGATCGATTTCAGCGAGGCCGATGCACAGTTCTTCGCCGAGCTGAATGCCGCTGCCGCCGACTTCAATCCGCACGCGGTGGCCGCTGCCGCTGCGTCTGCCACAGAGGCGGCGCCTACCGCGCTGGCCGCGGCCGAAGCCGGGTTCGATGCGGGTTTCGACGACGATGCCGAGAACATCGACCAGGATATCCGCGAGGTGTTCCTGGAAGAGTTCGACGACGAGCTGGGCAATCTGGGGACGTTGCTGCCGGCATGGCGCCAGCAGCCGGACAACATGGACCGGCTGCGGCCGATCCGGCGCATCTTCCACACGCTGAAGGGAAGTGGCCGACTGGTCGGCGCGCGTACCCTCGGCGAGTTCTCGTGGAAGATCGAGAGCATGCTCAACCGCGTGCTGGACGGCACCCGTGCCGCCACGCCGGCGGTGCTGGCGATGGTCGACCACGCGTATGCCGCGTTGCCACAGTTGAACGCAGCGCTGCGCGATGGACAACGCGTGAGCGTGGACCTGCAGGCGATGCAGGCCATCGCCGACCGCGTGGGCGCTGGTGAAGAGACCTTCTACGTCGCGCTGCCCGGTGCGGCGGCAACGACTGCAGCGCCAGTCGATCCGGTTGAGCCGCTGGACAGCCCTGCACCGCAGGTGGATGGCGCGGCGGAGGCGGCTGCAGAGGCAGCCGGCACCCCGGCCAACATCGACAGCGTATTGCGCGAGATCCTGGAAGCCGAGGTGGAGCTGCACCAGGCCACCCTGCAGGGCTGGTTGCGCTCGGCGCAGCAGGCACCGCAGCCGGTCAGCGACGCGCTGCTGCGCGCGGTGCACACCATGAACGGCGCCTTCGCGATGACCGAAGTGCCGGAGATCACCGCCGTTACCGGCGGTGCCGAGTCGTACATCAAGCGTGCGCTCGCTGCGGAAGTGGTGCCCGGTGACGAGGCCGTGGCGGCACTGGACCAGACCGCGCAAGCGATCAACGCGACGATGGACGCGCTGCAGGCCGAGCAGCCGCGCATCGCACCGCAGGCGGAACTGGCCGAGCGGCTGCAGGCGCTGGCCGGCCAATTGCCGGAAGCACGCTGGCCGATGGTCGGGATGGACATCGAAGACGAAGAAGACGAACAGGACCTGGAGGCGCAGGATGCCGAGGCAGGCACCGATGCCAGCACCGGGTTCGCGGGCGTCGACGGCGACGCGATCGAGGTCCTGCTGCCCGAGCCCGAGGCGCATCTGCCGCAGGCGGGCAGCGAAGCGTCGGTGAGCGAGGCGGGGCTGGAATCTGCCGAGTTGACCGGCAGCGATGATCTGTCGCGCTACTTCGATGCCGGCTGGCCTTCGATGGCGGAATCCGCGGGTGTGGACGCCACGGTCGAGGTCGCTGCCGCCCCCGCTATCGGGGAGAGCGAGACGGCGCCAGCGCTGGCGGAAACCGACGATGCTGCGTTGACCGCAGTGGATGACCTGTCTCCGTACCTGGATGCCAGTGCGCTGCCGGTCGATGACCGCGATGCGGACGATGTTGTCCTGACTGATGATGTCGCAATCGACCTGGACGCGCCGCTGCATGAAGGCGTCGAAGCGCCCATCGTGGATGACCCTGCTGCACTGCCGCTCGACAGCGGGCTGTCCAGCCTGCAGGATGAAATGGCTGTGCCGGGCTTCGCAGAACCGGTCACGCTGGAGGCCGCGCTCGAAGCCGGCCTGCACGTGATCGACGAGGAGCAGGCGCAGGACGAAGACGGGCAGTGGCCCGTGCTCGGCCTGCAGGCCAGCGAACTCGCGCCGGGCGAGGCGGAAGCCTTCGCCGAGGATGCGGACGTCGGCGGGGAGGCGGCGATTGGTGAAGGAGAGAGCGCCAATCAGCCGTCCCCGGCGACGGTGGAAGACACTGCATCCGCAGAGGCGGAGCAGGACGCCGCTTCGCCTTCGCGTTTCTTCGAACTGGAAGATGCACCGGGCCAGGGCACCGCTGCCGATGCCGGCTTGATCGTGGTTCCGGTCGCGGCTGTGGCTGCGACAGCTGAAACCGAGCCGGGTGGATTCACCATCGAGGAGGCTGAAGGCAGCGAGCGCGCTGCATCGGCCGACGTGGCACCGGCGCAGCCACAGGCCGAACCCGAACCCGAAGACAGCGCAGACCTGCTCGATTTCAGTGTGTACGACCGCGAGCTGGTCGACATCTTCGTCGAGGAAGGCAAGGATCTGCTGGACCATTGCGATGGGCTGATCAGCGAACTGCGCGAAGCACCGCAGGACCGGGATGCCCTGGCTGGCCTGCAGCGCGATCTGCACACGCTGAAGGGCGGTGCGCGCATGGCCGGCATCAATGCCATCGGCGACCTCGGCCACGGCATCGAATCGTTGCTGGAAGCCGTGGCCGGCGGCCGCACCGAAATCGAACGCCGCGACGTTCAGTTGCTGGAACGGGGGTTCGACCGTCTGCACCAGATGCTGACCCGCACCGGCCAGCACCGCGTCGTCGAGCCCGCGCAGGATCTGCTGGAGGCATTCGAACGCCGCACCACCACCGATATCGCCGCGGCGGCTGCAGCCAGCGCCGTCATCGCTGCCGAACGCGCGCCGGAGACGGCGCCGGTGCTGGCCGTGGTCGATGCGCCGCTGTCGGCGCCGCTGCCGGTGGAAGGCGCAACCGAGGAAGATCCGCTGGCGCGTCCGCAGCAGGAACAGGTGCGTGTGCGTGCCGACCTGCTCGACCGCCTGGTCAACCATGCCGGTGAAGTGGCGATCTACCGCTCGCGCCTGGAACAGCAGCTTGGCGCCTTCCGCGGTGCCATGGGTGAGCTGGAACGTACCAACGCGCGACTGCGCGACCAGCTGCGTCGTCTTGACCTGGAAACCGAAGCGCAGATCGTTGCCCGTTACCAGCGTGAGCAGGACCAGGCCGACCAGAAGTTCGATCCGCTGGAACTGGACCGCTTCTCCACCCTGCAGCAGCTCAGCCGCGCGCTGAACGAGTCCGCGGCCGATCTGGGCGGCCTGCAGGGCGTGCTCGATGATCTGTCGCGACAGTACGATTCGTTGCTGCAGCAGCAGTCGCGTGTCAGCTCGGAACTGCAGGATGGCCTGATGCGTGCGCGCATGGTGCCCTTCGATGGTCTGGTGCCGCGCCTGCGCCGCGTGGTCCGCCAGGCCGGCATGGATACCGGAAAGCAGGTCCACCTGACCCTGGAGGGCACCCACGGCGAACTCGACCGCAACGTGCTCGACCGCATGGTCGCGCCGCTGGAGCACATGCTGCGCAACTCGGTTGCCCATGGCCTGGAAGCACCCGAACAGCGGCGTGCGGCCGGCAAGCCGGAGGAAGGCGAAATCGCCATCCGCCTGCACCGCGAAGGCTCGGAAATCGTGCTGGAAGTGGCCGATGACGGCGCCGGCCTGGATCGCGAAGCGATCCGCCGTCGTGCCGTCGACCGCGGCCTGCTGGGCGCCGATGCGCAGCCGAGCGAACAGGATCTGGACAACCTGATCTTCGCCTCCGGCTTCTCCACCGCCGATCAGGTCAGCCAGCTGGCCGGGCGTGGCGTGGGCATGGACGTGGTGGGCAATGAAGTGCGCCAGCTGGGTGGCTCGGTCGACATCCAGTCGGTCCGTGGCCAGGGCGTGCGCTTCACCCTGCGCCTGCCGCAGACGCTGGCGGTCACCCAGGCGGTGTTCGTGCAGATCGGTGAAACCACCTTCGCGGTGCCGGTGGCATCGGTCAGTGGTATCGGCCGGCTGTCGCACGAGCGCTTCGAAGCGGCCGACAGCAGCTACCGCTACGGCGGCGAAGAGTATCCGCTGTATGACCTCGGCAGCCTGGTCGGCCAGGCGCCTGCACGCGCCGACGGGCAGGCGCAGGTGCCGCTGCTGCTGGTCCGCGCCGGTGACCTGCGCGCTGCGGTGGCGATCGACCAGGTGCTGGGCAACCGCGAAGTGGTGGTCAAGCCGGTCGGCCTGCAGATCGCCTCGGTACCGGGCATCTACGGCGCCACCATCACCGGCGATGGCCGTGTGGTGGTGATCCTGGACGTGGCACCGCTGGTGCGTCGTTTCCTGGCCAATCCGACGGCGCCGGTGCTGGTCAATGCGCCGCGCCAGGAACGGCAGGTGCCGCTGGTGATGGTGGTCGACGATTCGCTGACCATGCGCAAGGTCACCGGACGCATCCTGGAACGCCACAACTTCGAAGTCAGCGTCGCCCGCGATGGTGTCGAAGCGCTGGAACAGCTGGAAGAGCGCGTGCCCGACCTGATGCTGCTGGACATCGAAATGCCGCGCATGGATGGCTACGAACTGGCCATCGCGATGCGTGCCGATGCACGCTACAAGGACGTGCCGATCGTGATGATCACCTCGCGCAGCGGCGACAAGCACCGCCAGCGCGCCTTCGAAATCGGTGTGCAGCGTTACCTGGGCAAGCCGTACCAGGAGCTGGACCTGATGCGCAACGTGTACGACTTGCTGGGGATTGCCCGTGTCCGTGAGTGACCTCGATACGGTTCCGGCCGTAGCCCTGCTGGCCCGTCCCGGCGCAGCGCGTGAGCGCCTGCGCGAGGCGCTGGCCCATGCCGACGTGCAGATCGTGCTGGAAGACGACCCGCTCACGCTGGAACCGCAGGTGTTGCGCGATGCCTGCCCCCGCTTCGTGGTGATCGCGCTGGAAGCGGCAATCGAAGAGGCCCTGGAGCGGCTGGAACCGGCGCTGTCCGACCCCGGCCTGACCCTGGTGTTCGACGAGGCCGAACTGGCTGCACGCCGCGATGGCTGGGAGGCGCAGCGCTGGGGACGTCATCTTGCCGCCAAGCTGCACGGCCACCAGCGGGTATTGCCACCCGGCGCCGAGGACGAACCCAGCCTGCAGCTGGAACCGGGCCGCCCGTCGGCACCGCCGATGCCGCGCGAGGCCGCCCTGCAACCGCATCTGGAACAGGCGCGTTCGTGGGCCGACGAGGTGCCTGCCGATGGCCTGTATTCGCCGCCGGCACAGCTGCATGAACCGGTGCCGCTGGAGCAGGCACTGGCCGCGCTGCAACCGGTGTTGCCGGAAGCGCCCTTGCCCGTGGAAGCAGCACCTGCGCCGGACGCCGCAGCGCAGGCGCCGTCGGCGGTGTTCAATGACCACACCGCCTGGTCGCTGGTCGATGATGCAGGCAACGCGCCGCAGGCCGCGCCCGGGGCGGCAGCTGCCGCCGGGGCCGCGCCGGAGCCGGCATTCGATACCGCACACCTTTCGCTGGTCGACCTGGATGCGGCGATGCCCGCCGGCGCACGCGTCGGTGCGTTGCTGGTGCTTGCCGGCATCGGCGGCCCGGACGCCCTGCGTCGACTGCTGGGGGCACTGCCCACCGGGCTGGCCGTGCCGGTGCTGGTGCACATGCGATTGGACGGTGGCCGCTACGGCAACCTGGTCAAGCAGATGGCGCGCGTATCGCCGCTGCCGGTGCAGCTGGCCGAGGCTGGGCAGCGTGCCAGCGCTGGCCAGGTGCATGTGCTGGCCGATGACATCGGGGTGCGTGCGGCCGCTGATGGTCTGCACTTCCAGACCGATGCACAGGGCATCTCGATTGCGGCGTTGTCCGCCGAGCACAGCGCGCTGGTGTTGCTCAGCGGCGCCGATCTGGCCCATGTCGGCCCGGCGCTGGACCTTGCCGCCGCAGGTGCGTGGGTGGCCGGGCAGGTGGGCGAGGGCTGCTACGACCCGGCTGCGGCAACCGCCGTCGTCGCTGCCGGCATGGTGGCCGGTGAACCGCAGGAGCTGGCGCAGGTCATTGCCGCGCGCTGGGGCCTGGATGACGATGACGGAGATGCAGCATGAGCTACGCCAGCAATGATGAGATCCGCGGCGTCCTGATCTCGGCCGGTGCCGAACGGGTGCTGCTGCCCAATGCGACCGTGGCCGAAATGATGTCGCGCGTGCCGGTGCAGACAGTTGCCGATGCGCCGCGCTGGCTGGTCGGAGAGATTGCCTGGCACGGCTGGCAGGTACCGCTGGTGTCGTTCGCCCGCCTTTCCGGCCTGGGCGAAGAAGCGGTGGCCGGGCACAACAAGGTCGTGGTGTTGAAGAGCCTCAACGGCAATGCCGAACGACCGTACTACGCGCTGCTGACGCAGAGTTTCCCGCAGTTGATCTCGGTGCCGCGCGATGGCCTGTTGGCCGACGCCTCGGAGGAAACCTTGCCGGACATCGTGCACATGCGCGTGCTGCTGGGCGAGCAGAGCGCGTTGTTGCCGAATCTGGATGCACTGGAAGCCGCGCTGGATTCGCTGGCCGCCTGACCCGTCGCACGCACGATGGATTGCGCCGGGCATGGCCCGACGCTACCTGCCGCTCATCCAACGCTGGCGGCGAGCACAGCGGTCGCCTGATCCGGGGTTATCCCAGATCGCCCAACCGCGCCTGCAGCGCCGCGATCGCGGCCAATCCTGCGGTTTCCGTACGCAGGATGCGTGGGCCCAGCTGCAGTCCCTGGAACCCGGCCGCAGCCAGCTGTTCGCGATCGCGTGGCGACCATCCACCTTCCGGACCAATGGCGATGACCACCCCGCCCACCGGCGCCGCCTGCAGCGTCGACAGTCGATGCGTTCCCAGCGGATCCAGGGTCAAGCGCAATGTGTCCGCCGGCAGCGCTGCGCTGGCGTGTGCCAACGACTGCGGCAGGCCAACGCTGGGAATCCGCGCACGGCCGGACTGGCCACAGGCAGACTGCACCACGTTGTTCCAGTGCGCCACGCGTTTCTCCGCACGCGCTGCATCCAGCTTCACCTCGGTACGCTCGGCGTTCACCGGCACGATGGCGCTGACCCCCAGTTCGGTGGCCTTCTGCAGGATCAGGTCCATCTTCTCGCCACGGGCGATGCCCTGCAGCAGGGTGATGGTCAGTGGCGATTCGTTGCCGATGGCCTGCACCTGGTCGATGCGGACCTGCACCTCGCGCTTGCCGGCCACGGTGAGCGTTGCGGTGTAGTCGTGGCCATCGCCATTGAACAACACGCAGCTGTCGCCCTCGCGCAGGCGCATCACCCGCACCAGGTGGTTGGCCGCTTCCTCGGGCAGGGTCAGGGTCTGGCCGCTGTGCAGCGCCAGGTCGATGGGGCAGCGGGTCACGCGCATGCTATCGCCTCGTCGATGGCTGCCAGCGTGGTATGTGCCAGCAGTTCCAGTTGCTCGTCATCCACGCAGTAAGGTGGCATCCAGTACAGCACGTTGCCCAGCGGTCGCAGCACCACGCCGCGCTTCAACGCCGCCCGGTAGGCGTGCAGCCCCAGCCGCAGGGAAGGATCGAACGGGGTGCGTCTGTCGCCATTGCGGGCCAGTTCGAAGGCCACCACCATGCCGGCCTGGCGCACATCGGCCACGTGCGGATGGTCGGCGAAAGGCGCCGCCAGGGTCCCCATCACCGAGGCGATGCCACGGTTGCGGGCGATGACATCGTCGTCGCGGAAGATGTCCAGCGTGGCCAGCGCCGCCGCGCAGGCCAGGGGGTTGCCGGTATAGCTGTGCGAATGCAGGAAGGCGCGTTCGCGCGAATCATCCAGGAAGGCGTCGTACAGCGCCTGCGTGGCAAGCACCGCGGCCAGCGGCAGGAAGCCACCGGTCAGGCCCTTGGAAAGGCACAGCAGGTCGGGCATCACCCCGGCCTGTTCACAGGCGAACAGTGTGCCGGTACGGCCGAAGCCGGTGGCGATCTCATCGGCGATCAGGAACGCACCATGGGCGTCGCACAGTTCGCGCACCCGCTGCAGGTAGGCCGGATCGTGCATGCGCATGCCGCCGGCACATTGCAGGCGGGGTTCCAGGATGACCGCACAGATCTCGCCCGGGTGCTGGTCGAACAGGGTTGCCATGCCATCGGCCGCCAACCGGGCGCGGTCGGCCGCACTCTGTCCCGGCTCGGCCAGGTAGCTGTCGGGCGAGGGCGCGAACAGGCCTTCGGCCAGCAGCGGTGCGTACACGCGCCGGTACAGCGGAATATCGCCGACCGCCAGCGCGCCCAGGGTTTCGCCGTGGTAGCCGTTTTCCAGCGCAATGAAGCGTGTACGCCGGGTCTCGCCGCGGTTGTGGAAGTAGTGGAAGGCCATCTTCAGCGCCACCTCCACACCGGCCGAGCCGTTGTCGGCATAGAACACCTTGGCCAGCGGGGCGCGGCCGGGCTGGCGTGGTGCCAGCGCCAGCAGGCGCTCGGCCAGGGTGATCGCCGGTTCGTGGCCGAAGCCGGCCAGCATCACCTGTTCCAGCTGCCCGGCCTGGGCGGCGATGGCGCCACCGATGCGCGGTTCAGCGTGGCCGAACAGGTTGGTCCACCAGCTGCTGACCGCATCCAGGTAGCGGTTGCCGTCGTGATCGTACAGCCAGGCACCCTGACCGCGCGCGATCGGCACCAGTGGCAGCGTGTCCGGATGTTCGCGCATCTGCGTGCAGGGGTGCCACAGCACCTGCAGGTCGCGTTGCCGCCAGTGCTGGACCAGCGGGGAGGGGGTTGGGTCTGCTAGCATTTCGGGCTCATGAACATGTTGCTGCCTGCACATTCTATCGGCCCCGGCGCGCGCGTCGGCTGCCACGGAGAATCCGCATGACCGATGACCGCGCCAGGCGTCCTCTGCCGATCATCCATCGGATCACCGACGAGGAGAACGGGCCCTTCCAGCGCCAGCACCTGGACCTGGAGTTCTCCAATGGCGAGCGCCGCCGCTTCGAGCGTCTGGTCAGCCGTGGCCATGGAGCGGTGGTGGTGGTGCCGATGCTGGATGCGGAAACGGTACTGCTGGTGCGTGAATACGCCGCCGGCATGCACCGCTACGAGCTGGGCCTGGTCAAGGGTCGCATCGATGCCGGGGAAACGCCTGAACAGGCCGCCGACCGCGAATTGAAGGAAGAGGCCGGCTACGGCGCGCGCCAGGTGGACGTGCTGCGCGCGATGACCCTGGCACCCACCTACATGAGCCATCAGTCGTGGCTGGTGGTCGCCCGCGACCTGTACCCGGAGAAACTGGCCGGCGATGAACCGGAAGAACTGGAAGTGGTGCCGTGGAAGCTGGCTGATCTGGACCAGTTGATGCTGCGCGAGGATTTTTCCGAAGGGCGTTCACTGGCGGCGTTGTTCATCGCCCGCCAGTGGCTGCAGGGAACACGATGATCAAGCTGACCACCGAACTGCGTGAAACCACCATCGCCATTGCCCAGGAAGCCGGGCAGGCCATCATGCAGGTGTACGGCAACGGCTTCGATGTCACGCTGAAATCCGACGACAGTCCGGTCACCGCCGCTGACCTTGCGGCCGACCGGGTGATCCAGCAGGGCCTGCGCCAGCTGACCCCCGAACTGCCGATCCTTTCCGAGGAGTCGCCGCTGGTGCCCTGGGAAGTGCGGCAGCATTGGGGTGCGTACTGGCTGGTCGATCCGCTCGATGGCACCCGCGATTTCGTCAAGCGCAATGGCGAGTTCAGCGTCAACATCGCGCTGATCTACCAGGGTGCCCCGGCGTTCGGCGTGGTCCAGTCGCCGGTGACCGGCATTGTCTGGCATGCCATGCGCGGCGAGCTGGCCTATCGCCGGCAGGGCGTGCATGACACCGTGCTGCGTACGCGCACACCGGCAACCGCACCGCTGCGCGTCGCCGCCAGCCGTTCGCACCGGACGGAGGCAACCAACGCGTTGCTGGCCCGCATGGGCAACATCGAGACCGTGGTGCAGGGGTCGTCACTGAAATTCTGCCGGATCGCCGAAGGCGGCCTGGATGTCTACCCGCGACTGGGCCCGACCTCCGAATGGGATACCGCCGCCGGCCAGTGCGTGCTGCACGCAGCCGGTGGCGCGGTGCTTTCGGTGGGCACCGGCAAGCCCTTCCGGTACAACCGCCGGCCGACTCTGCTGAACGGCGAGTTCATGGCGTTGGGCGATACCAGCCTGCCGTGGCGCGACTGGTTGTCCGATTGATTCTGGAGAGCACATGAGTACGCACGACACCCCCGCCATCGGCAATGCCAGCGCAGAACTGGAGCGCCTGCTGGCGATCATGGCCCGCCTGCGCGATCCCCAGGGCGGTTGCCCGTGGGACCTGGAGCAGAACTTCGCGACCATCGCCCCCTACACGATCGAAGAAGCCTATGAAGTGGCCGACGCGATCGATCGCGGCGACCTCGACGATCTGTGCGACGAGCTCGGTGACCTGCTGCTGCAGGTGGTGTTTCACGCGCGCATGGCTGAAGAGCAGGGCGCCTTTGCCTTCGCCGAAGTGGCGCGTGCGATCAGTGACAAGATGCAGCGCCGCCATCCGCATGTCTTCGCCGATGCCAGCGTGGACGACGCCGACGGCGTGACGCGCAACTGGGACGCGATCAAGCGTGCCGAACGCGCGGCGAAGGGCGAACAGGACACATCGGCGCTGGCTGGTATCTCGCGCGGCCTGCCCGAGTGGCAGCGGGCGGTGAAACTGCAGTCGCGTGCGGCCAAGGTCGGCTTCGATTGGCCGGGCCCGCTGCCGGTGCTGGACAAGGCGGCCGAAGAACTGCAGGAACTGCGCGAGGAGTTCGAACGCGGCGACGTCGCCAGCAACAAGGCGCGGTTGCAGGAAGAGCTGGGTGATCTGCTGTTTGTCTGTGCCAACCTCGCCCGGCATGCCGACATCGACCTTGGCGCCGCCCTGCGTGGTGCCAACCACAAGTTCGAACGTCGCTTCCGCGCCATGGAAGCCCAGGCCGAGGTCCAGGGCGAATCGTTGGCCGCACTGGACCTGGACGCCCAGGAAGCGCTCTGGCAGCACGCCAAGGCAACGGAAAAGGCGTGAAGACGCTTGGCCTGTTCCTGCTGACGGCGTTGGCCGAGATCGTCGGTTGCTATCTGCCGTGGCTGTGGCTGCGCAAGGGCGGCAGCATCTGGCTGCTGCTGCCGGCGGCAGCCAGTCTGGCGCTGTTCGCCTGGCTGCTGACCCTGCACCCCACCGCCAGCGGGCGCGTCTATGCGGCCTACGGTGGCGTGTACATCGGCACGGCGCTGTTCTGGCTGTGGCTGGTCGACGGCATCCGCCCCAGCCGTTGGGACATGCTGGGCGCGGCGCTGTGCCTGGCCGGCATGGCGGTGATCATGTTCGGCCCGCGCCAACCGGTGTGATGTCACCGACGCCGGGCGATGCCCGGCGGCACTTCAGCGCAGGACCTGGCACCCCAGCATCGGCAGGTTGATCGCATCGGCCATGCGCCGGTAGCCCTCATCGTTGGGATGCAGGTGATCGCGGGTGATCTCCGCCGGCAATGACTCCGGCTGCGCAGGATCACGCAGCGTCGCATCGAAATCCACCACGCCATCGAAACTGCTGTCCCCGCTGCGCGCCCAGGCGTTGATCGTCGCCCGCACCTTCGCCGAAACCGGTTCGTAACGCTCCGATCCGCCGAACGGCGTCAACGTGCCGAGGTAGGCGCGTATGCCATGCGCGTGCAGGCGCGCTGCCACCTGGCGATAGCCCAGCAGCATGTCCTCAGCACTGCGCCCTGGCAGCGGAGGCGCACCCCCGCCCTGGCGGATATCGTTGATGCCTTCAAACAGGATCACCAGGTCGGCGTCGGCCACGGCGATCACGTCGCGGTCCAGTCGTGACAACGCGCTGTGGCTGCGGCCGTGGTCCAGCAGTTTGTTGCCACTGATACCCTGGTTGAGCACCACGAAGCGGTCCGGGCAGGCCTGCTGCAGGCGCACGCCGAGGCGCTCCGGCCACTGGTTGAACGAACCACGGGTTGCGGTCGCGCCTTCGGTGATGGAATCGCCGAGGGCAACGATCACCCGTGGACGGTCCGCGCGCTGTACCAGTACCGCCGAGAACACGTTCTGCTGGTAACCCACGCGCACACTGTCGGCCACCTGCGGCTGCTTTCCATCGACCACGCGCACCACGGTACGCCGTACTGCAGGCCGGGTCGGCTGCGGGAAGTAGGCGGTCACGCTGATGTCCTGCAGCGCGGCCACCTGCAGCGGCAGCACGTCGCTCAGCACTGCCGCGCCCACCGGTACGTCGATGGAAGTACGTCCATCGACGGTGACCGGCAGCGCTGCGCCCTTGCCATCGGCCAGGCGCACGCGCACCTGTTCCACATGCAGCGGCGCAGTGCCCAGTTCATTGCTGATACGCAGGCGCAGCGCATTCCCGCGACTGCCCAGGCGCATGTCCTGGCGCACGGTCTGGGCGGCGAACTGCACCGGCGCCTCCGCGCTTCCGTCCTTGCGGTCGGGGGCGGGAGAGGCGGTCCAGGCGGTCACCCACACCGGCGCCGCGCAGGCAGCAGGTGTGGCCAGGGCGGTGCCGATGGCGAGGGAGAGCAACGTGATCCAGCGCTGCATGGTCAGGGTTCCCGTCAGGAGAAGTAGGTGCCGCCGTTGACGTCCAGGTTCGCGCCGGTGATGAACGCGGCCGCCTCCGAGACCAGGTACACCGCCGCCTCGGCCGCTTCGTCCGGGTTGCCCTGGCGGCGCAGCGGCGTCGCCCCGGCCACCGCCGTGCGCACTTCCGGCCTGGTGAACTCATCATGGAAGCGGGTGGCAATCATGCCGCAGCACAGCGCATTGACACGGATGCCCTTCGGCCCAAGCTCCTTGGCCATCGCACGGGTGAAGGTCATCACGCCGGCCTTGGCCGTGGCATAGATGGCCGCACCCGGGCCGCCGCCATCGCGACCTGCCTGCGAGGCGAAGTTCACGATCGCTGCGCCTTCGCCCATGTGCGGCACCACCGCGTGGGTGGTCAGGTAGGTGGAGGTCAGGTTGAGATCGATCACCTTGTGGAAGAACGCCGGATCGATGTCGGCCAGCGGACGACGCTCGACCATGCCACCGGCCACGTTCACCAGTACATCGATGCGCTGGCCGAACGCCGCCTGGGTGGCGGCAACCAGGCCAGCCACAGCGGCGGCATCGGTAACGTCGGCGCGATGGACGATGGCCTGGCCACCCGCGGCCTGGATCAGCGCCAGGGTCTGCTGTGCGCTGCCTTCATCGTTGGCGTAGTTGATGCAGACGCGTGCGCCGGCGGCGGCCAGCTTGATCGAAACGGCACGGCCGATATCACGGCCACCACCGGTGACGATGGCCACCTTGTCCTGGAACGACATGCGGGAAACTCCTTGGTTTGCGGGGGAATGAAAGGAAAGGGAAGCGGCTCAGCCGTCGCGACGGTCGAGCTTGTGGATCGGGCCGGTCCACCACCACAGCGCGGCCAGCGACAGCGGCACCAGGGCGGCGACGAGGATGAAGATCGGCGCGTAGGAATGACGGGTCAGCACCGGCACCAGCCAGGTGGTGATCAAGGTGCCGGCGACGGCCGCAAGGCCGCCGAGACCGGCGAGGGTGCCTACCGAACGGCCATCGAACAGGTCGCCGGGCAGGGTCTGGATGTTGCCGATGGCCACCTGGAAACCGAACAGCACCGCAGCGATGGCCAGCACCGCCAGCAACGGCTGGTTGGCCATGACCGCGCCCAGCAAGGCCGGCGCCATGATCACGCAGCCGAGGGTGATCGACAGTTTGCGCGCGTGGTCCACGCTGCGGCCGGCGTTGATCATCCGTCCCGACAGCCAGCCACCGGTGAGGCTGCCCAGCATCGCGCCAACGAACGGCACCCAGGCGAACAGGCCGATCTGCTTGATGTCAAAGCCGAAGGTTTCGGCCAGGTAGATCGGCAGCCAGGACACGAACAGCCACCAGATCGGATCCAGCAGGAAGCGGCAGGCCAGCATGCCCCAGCTCTGCCGGTGCGCCAGCAGCGCACGCACGCTCACCTTGGGGGCATCGGCATCGCGTTGGCCCGCCCGGTCTTCCATGATCAACCGGCGCTCGGCATCGCTCACCCACGGGTGCTTGTCCGGACCGGCGCGGTAGACGAACAACCACGGCAGCAGCCACAGGAAGCCAAGTGCGCCGACCAGCACGAAGGTGCCGCGCCAGCCCAGCCACAGGTACAGCGCGGCGATGGCCGGTGCCGAAACGATCGCGCCGATCGAGGCGCCGGCATTGAAGATGCCTTGTGCCAGGGCGCGCTCACGGGCGGGGAACCACTCGGCGTTTGCTTTCACCGCACCAGGCCATGCACCGGCTTCACTGATGCCCAGCATCGCCCGTACCAGGCTGAAGGACAGCATCGAATGGGTGATCGAATGCAGCGCGATGGAGATCGACCACACACTGATCGACAGGGCGAAGCCCAGCCGTGTGCCGATCATGTCGAACAGCCGGCCGAACAGGAACTGGCCCGCTGCATAGAACAGCATGAACACGGTGACCAGCAGCGCGTAGTCGTCCTTGGTCGCGCCGACTTCCTTGGCGATCTCCGGCCACATCACCGCCAGTGCGTTGCGGTCGATGTAGTTGATCACCGTGGCCACGGCGATCAGGCCGACGATCAGCCAGCGCACCGCCGAGCGGACCGGCACCCTGCGCAGCGCAGCCACGGGCGAGGCACCGTTCATCGCGCCTCACCCTTGCTGCGGTCCATGCGCGCGTGGCTGCCGCTCCAGCGGTAGGCATGGCCATCCACGGTGACGCTGTGCTCGCCCTTGCCGGTGCTGTCGTCGGCCACGCCCAGCGCGATGCGTGCACCACTGGCCAGGCGCAGCTCGATCACTTCTGCATCGCTGCCGCGGGTACGCACCACCTCGCGGATGCGGCTGTCGGCACCATGCACGTACTCGGCGGTGCCGTTGTACTCGCCGTGGGGTTCCAGCACGCTGAAGAAGGTCACATCCTTCTGTCCTTCCACGCGCTGCAGCAGTGCAGGTTCACGGCGCAGGTTGAATTCGGGATCGTTGGCGCCGCTTTCCACCAGCAGTGCCTGCGATGGAGCGCTGCTGCCGAAACGATAGGTGTAGAAGCGGCCGTCAAGCAGCCACGCCAGCGTGCGCGGCTCGTTGCCAGGCTTGCTGCGGGCATCCAGCCACAGATGCTGGTAACCGTTGTCGGCACCCAGCACCGGGCGCTGTGCGGGGAAATGTTCGGCCTCGAAGCCGGTGCTGACGATATGCCCGTTGAAATGCAGCGGCAGGTCGTAGCGCGCGGTCTTGTCACCGTGTACCTGCAGCAGGTCCATCACCACCGGCAGGGCAAGGTCCGGGTGGCGCAGCAGTGCCTGGGTACGGGTGAACACCACGCCAGGATAGGCATCGCGCATGGTCGCCGACGCGATCTGGGTCTCGGCCTCGGCCTGGAAGAAGCGCACCTGTGGCGCGTGCTCCTCGCCGCGCTTCCAGTCCCCGTTGAAATGGCTTTGTCCGTTCACCACCAGCGTGTTGTGGGCCACGGTCTGTTTGGCCCAGCTGCGGTTTTCGGCCAGGTAGATGCCACCGCGCTTGGCTTCCACGTTGAGGAACCGTGCCGAACCGTAATCGGTCACCACCGGGTTGCCGTTGTCGTAGAACAGCCAGTTGAGCTTGTCGAAATGGCCGTGCCCCATGCCCTGCATGGTGTCCTTCTGCACCAGCGCCTGGCCGCGCTCGCCGCCCATGCGCAGGATCGCCAGGCCGCCGCGGTCGCCGTCGGGGCCGTCGCGCAGCAGCATCGGGCGGTAGTCGAACGGCTTGGCCTTGTCGGCGGCCAGCGCCTGCGCCACCTGCAGCCCTTCCGGTGAAAGCAGCAGGCGCTTCTGCTGCTGGGCCACCGACAGCAGGCGCCCATCATGGGTACGCGCATAGGCGATGCCGATACCGGCGACCAGTTCCTCGGTATCGATGCCCTTGTCCAGGATCGCATCGTTGATCGGGAAGAACAGGCCGTCGTAGCTGGTCTGCACCAGCACGTCCACGGCCTTGAGCAGCACGCCATCGCGGCGGGCGAAGATCTTCCGCTGTGGTTCGTTGCGCTCGATCGCATTGGCAAACAGCAGGAACGGCGCCAGCGCATAGCGCTGGTAGTAGGGGCCTTCCTCGTAATAGCCATCGGGCGAGAAAAGAAGGTCGATCTGCCGCAGGAAGCCGAACTGGTCATCCTTGCGGCTGCCGCGCAGTGACTTCTCCACCAGTTCCGGGTCGCGCAGCACATAGCCGGTCATGCCGGTGGCCGCTACCGCCCAGGTGGCGTGATTGTGGATCTGGTCGTAGTTCTTCGGTTCACTGGCCAGGAACTCGGCCATCGGCCGGAATACCTGCGATTCGATGGTCTGCCGATCCTGCGCCGACAGTGCGTCGCGGATCGCGTCGTAGCCCTGGATGGCATTGACCAGCCACACCGAATCATTGAGCACCTGCCAGAACACGCGGCCGGGAATCTGCCCACGTCCTTCCGGATGCGGCCCCAGGGTGGGGTAAAGCTTGGCGTACTGCAGCAGCATGTCGCGCGCGTAGTCCACGTACGCCCTGTCACCGGTCAGCCGGTACATCGTGCCGGCAGCCAGCAGCGCCTGGTAGTTGCGCTTGTGCTGCTCATGCGTGCGACCGCCGCCCTTGTCCTTGGGTACCGGCACATCAATGCCGGTCTTCATCATCTTCTGCAGGGTCTTCTGCGTGCGTGCCTGTTCCTTGGCAAACCACGGGTAACGGCTGCCTTCGCTGGCCATCTGCTGCCATTGCGTGGCGGTCACCAGCACCGGTGCGGTATCGGCCTGGCGCGCCGCTGCCGAAGGTGCCGCCTGCAGCGATGCAGCCGGCAGCAATGCAAAGGGCCCGGCCAAGGCCAGGACAAGCGAAACGGACAGCGGTTGCAACCTCATCGATCAACTCCGTTGCTGGTGCGTGACAGGGCAACCTCGCCCACCTTGGGATACCAGTCCACCCCGGTCGCCGCGCGTGGGGTCATGGCCAGCGCCGGGTCGGCGCCGATGCCGGGCAGGGCGGGCGAGGGTGTCCACAGGCCGCTGCCTGCCAGCTGCAGGCTGACGCTGCCACTGCTTACGCCGCCGGGAAACACGGTGCTGGCCTGCGGCGACTGCAGGTTGCCGCTGAAGGCGATGCCGGCGAGCGAACTGGCGGCATTCGGTGGGTTCCTGCTGGTGCGGTTGACGATCAGGTTGCCGCTGAAACGGCTGTCGCTGGCCGCGACCACGATCCCCTTGCTGTCGTCATGGCCGACACCGAAGCTGATCTTCGATACATCCACGAAGGTATTGCGGCTGATCGTGGCATTCACCACCGGCGCATAGCCGGACAGGGGCGGGTTCGCCTGCGCATCCATCACCGCCAGTGCCGAACGGTTGCTGGACCCGGCCAGCCGCTCGAAGTAGTTGTTGCTCACGGTCTGGTCGGCATTGATGATGCGCACGCCGCCGGTGCCGGCCTTGTCATCGCCCAGGAAGACGTTGTCGATCACCCGGTTGCCGTTGCCATGGCGCAGGGTCAGCGCGCCGGCCGAGCGATAGAAGACGTTGCCGCGGAAGGTGTTGCCGCCGGACTTGTTGGAGACGATCTCGGTCTCGCCATCGCAGCCCTCGAACCAGTTGTTCTCCACCGTGCTGTTGGAATCGCTCAGCGAGGTGTCGCTGGTGCCGACGCGGATCGTTTCGCCGCCATTGACGCCCAGTGCCGGGCGCGGCCCGAACCAGTTCTGGTCGATGCGATGCTGGTTGTCCAGGCCCTGGGCAGCGTCGCGCACCACCACCACGGTCGGCCCGGCGTTGCTCTTGCCGCGCAGCTGGCTGTGGTCCAGCCGGTTGTGGGTGCCATACAGCGACACCCAGTAGTCCTGGTCGCTGCCGTCGGGATTGCTGTAGTCGTCGATCACCAGCCCGGTGACGCGGCTGTGGTGGGCAACCGCCTTGCTCGATTCACGGAAGGCCACCACCGCATCGCCCGGCGTGTAGCCGTTGCGGAACACCAGGCTGGACACCTGCAGGTAGCTGCCGGCCAGGCGCAGGTCCGAACGCCCGCTGAGGATCACCTTGCCCGGCGTCTGCGCGCGCAGCACGATCGGCGCTGCTGCCGTGCCCTGGCCTTTCAGCAGCAGCCGGGCATCGGTCCAGGTGCCATCGGCCAGCACGATTTCATCACCGGGCTGCAGCGCCGCTGCGGCCGTGGTGAACTCGCCGATGTCATGCACCAGCCAGCTGGCCGCACCTGCCGGGAAACTGGCCAGGCAAATTGCCAGTCCAGTTGTCAGGCAAAAACCTGCGGCAGCTTCTGAACTGCGTCGTGAGCGTGATCGGATGCGCATGAAATCCTTCCGGAGACGGCAGAGCCGTCGTTTCAGGGTTGGCGTGCATACCACTTGATGGGGTTGTTGTAAGCCACGTTGCGCGCAAAGTCATGCTGCACCAGCACATGAATTGTCGTTCAAGTGGTCTGGATCAAAGGTATTACGAAAAATCCAGTCCAGTTGGTTGACATTTCTGTGTCGGCGTGTCGAAGCTGCGTCCCAAGCCAACTGTCCAGGCGATCCTTTGGGAGGAGGAAACCATGCGGCAACCTGCCGGAGCTGTACGTCGTACATCATTGACACCCACGCCGCTGATCGTGGCACTGCTCGCTGCGCTGGCCGCCTCGCCGGTTGTGCATGCACAGTCCAGCGCTGCCGGTGCCGCGCAGGACGCCACCACCCTGGACCAGGTCCAGGTCACCGGCATCCGCGAGTCGATGCAGAGTTCGATCAACAAGAAGCGCGATGACACGGTGATCGCCGATGTGCTGTCGGCCGACGACATCGGTGACCTGCCCGCGCCTTCGCTGGCCGATGCGATCGAGACACTGACCGGCGCCGCCTCGACCCGCGACAAGACCGGTGCCTCGGAAATCTCGATCCGCGGTCTTGGCGCTTTCCTCAGCAGCACCAATTTCAACGGCCGCGAGATCACCAACGGCAGCGGCGACCGTTCGGTGAACTTCAACATGTTCCCGGCCGAGCTGATCAACACCGTGGCCATCTACAAGACCCAGCGCGCAGACATCATCGAAGGCGGCGTGGCCGGCACCATCGGCCTGGAAACGGTCAAGCCGCTGGAATACGGCAAGCGCTCGGCGCAGATCGACCTGCGTGGCAGCTGGGCCGAGTATGACAAGAAGTACCGCGACGACGATGGCATCGGCTACCGCGGTACTGCCAGCTACATCGACCAGTTCGAATTCGGCGATGGCCAGAAGCTCGGCATCTCGCTGGGGTTCCAGCGACTGGAAGGCACCGACCCGGAGGAGAGCATCACCAGTGGTTCCACCTGGTATGCCTGCGATGGTACCCAGAACGTGGGCAACGCCAACTGCAACGAAGTCACCGCCCAGGCCATCGCCAATGGCGCGCCCTATTACCTGGTGCCCAGCAGCCGCATCTACCGCCTGAAGCAGGAGCGCAACGATCGCCAGAGCGAATTCGCCGCGATCCAGTGGCGCCCCAACGATGTGGTCGAGGTCAACGTTGATTTCGAACACACCGAACGCAACTGGGACGAGAACCGCAGCGACCTGAGCCTGTCCAACGCACGCCGCGGCATCACCCAGCGCGACGTGGACGAGAACGGCATCGTCCGCCACCTGCACGGCAGCACCTCGATCGACTCGACCTCCAACCGTTACTGGCGCGGCGAGGAATACACCGGGGGTGGCCTCAATCTGATCCTGCGTCCGAGCCCGGCCTGGGAACTGTCCACCGACCTTTCCTACTCGCATACCAACCGCCTAGACAGCGAGCGCATGACCCGCCTGCGCGCCAATCAGCGCGACGTCAACAATGCCATCGTGCCGGGCATCAGCAGCGGCGCCACCGGCTATGTCGACTACGACTGGGACTGGCACGGGGAAGCGCCTGGCATCGCGTTGGCGCCGAACTTCGATCCGAACAACTGGGACGCCTACACCGGTGCGGCGCGGGTGACGTCCAGCGCCACCGAGAACGACCACAAGATCAAGGCCGGTCGATTCGATGCCAGCTTCATGCCCGAGTCCGGCTTCTTCACCCGCATCAAGGGCGGGCTGCGTGCCAGCCAGGCCGACTACCGCCTGCGTGACAACACGCTGGTGACCGACTACGACCAGCGCGTGGCGGCCGACAAGGCCAGGATCATCGCTGCCAACCGCGCGTGCCGCGCGCCGTTCCCGCAGGATGACTTCATGGATGCGGCCAGCGGCAACACGATTTCGTCATGGGCCTATTTCGATCCCAGTTGCCTGTACCAGTCCTTCCGCGGCACCAGCGACAGCGGCCTGGACCCGGACTTCCAGGACCCCAACAACGTCGATGTCAACGAGAAAACCCGTGCGCTGTACCTGATGGGTGAATTCAGCAGCACGCTGTTCGGCCTGCCGGTGACCGGTAACCTCGGCCTGCGCTGGGTCAAGACCGATGTCCGTTCCGAAGGCGTGCGCACCGACCTTGCCATCGTCGACAACGGCGACGGTACGATCCGCCTGCAGCCCACCGGTGATTTCACCCGCCAGGTCTTCAAGGCGGGCAACGACAAGCTGCTGCCCAGCCTGAACGCCGCCTTCGAGCTGAAGCCGGACCTGCTGCTGCGGGTGGGCGCCTATCGGGCGATGTCACGCCCGGATATCGCCGCGCTGGGTGCCGGCCGCACCATCAACGTCAGCAGCGATGCCACCTACGGCAACCTGGCCGACGCGCTGGATGACATCAGCGCCAGCGGCAATCCCGCAGCGCAGCCATTGATGTCCTGGAACGGCGATCTGTCGCTGGAGTGGTATCCGAATCCGGACACGATGTTGTCGGGCGCGGTGTACTGGAAGCAGTTCAACGGCGGTACCGCGACCGCGCTGGTGCCCGAGACCTACAGCATCAACGGACAGACGGTGACGGTACCGGTGCGGCAACAGGTCACCACCGACGAGGACAGCACGCTGACCGGTATCGAACTGAGCGCCACCCACCGTCTGTCGTACCTGCCCAAGCCGTTTGATGGCCTGGGTTTCAAGGTCAGTTACAACTATGCCGATGCCGACTACCAGACCCAGGATTCGCGCCTGGGCGAGCAGCTGTCGGCCGATGGCACGGTCATTCCGGCCATCGTGCCGCCGGCGGGCCTGAGCGGCTTCTCGCGGCACGTGCTGTCCGGCTCGATCTACTGGGACGTGGGTCGTTTCAACATCCAGGCCATCGGCAAGTTCCGCTCGCACTACTACCAGGACTTCACCGGCAACGCTGCGCAGCAGAACCGCTACTACGATGACAACACCAGCGTCGATCTGCGCCTGCGCTACCGGGTGAACAAGCAGATGTCGCTGTCGCTGGAACTGATGAACCTGACCAACGAGCCACGCGTGGCATACCAGCCGCTTTACGGCAATTTCCGCGAGGTGGTGAGCTACGGGCGGCGCGCGTATTTCGGTGTACGATACAAGTTCTGAACAGGGCGGCGCGGCCACGGGTCGCGCCGTCGCTCCATCCGGACCCGCACCGTGCCCGGTGGCCGGGGACGGGCAGGAGGGAACCGCCAAGGGTCAGCCGCATGTCCGCCAACCGTCTCTACCAGACCATCGCCGCCAAGCTCCGCAAGCTGATCGAAGACGGCGAATATCCGTCGGGTTCGCGCTTGCCGGGTGAGCGTGAACTGGCCGAACGCTTCGGCGTCAGCCGGGTCACCATCCGCGAGGCCGAAATCGCCCTGGAGGCGCAGGGCTGGATCGCGATCCGGATCGGCTCGGGTGTCTATGTGAAACCGCGACCGGCGCAGGCTGCCGGTGGATTGCCCGATGTCAGCGCCTTCGACCTGACGGCGGCACGCGCGGTGTTCGAGGCCGAAGCGGCAGCGCTGGCGGCCAGCAATATCGATGACGCCGGGATCGCCGAACTGCAGGAACTGGCCGAGGCATTGTGCCGGCGCGACCTGACCGATGAGCAGGCCGGTGACTATGACCGCCGCTTCCACCTGGCCATCGCGCGGCTGTCGGGCAACCCGGTGGTGGAATATCTGGTGCAGCAGATCTGGCGCATGCGCAGCGAACTGCCGCGGGTGACCGAGGTGTACGCACGGGTCTGCCACGACGACGGCGCCAGCCGCGCCGACGAGCACATGGCGATCTTCGAGGGCCTGCGCGCGCGCGATCCGGTCGCGACCCGCAATGCGATGCGGCATCACTTCCAGCGCCTGTTCGAGGCGATGCTGGAGGCGACCGAAAGCCAGGCGCTGGCCGAGATCCGCCGGCAGACCCAGCAGGACCGCGAACGCTTCCTGGTGACCACCCGCATCTGAGTTGGCGAGCCGAGCGCCTGCCCGGCTGCTTTCCGCCGGAGCGGGCGGTCTCCGCATCCCGCGGATGCACGCGCTATGCTGGACCCCGGACGTCTCCCATAAGGAAAGCGCGATGTTCCCGACCATGTTCTTCACCGTGGTACTGGCCTTCGTGGCCGTGGTGATCCTGTTCAAGGCAGTACGGATGGTGCCGCAGGGTTATGAATGGACCGTCGAGCGGTTCGGCCGCTATACCCACACCATGTCGCCCGGCCTGCATTTCCTGATCCCGATCGTGTACGGGGTGGGGCGCAAGGTGAACATGATGGAGCAGGTGCTGGACGTGCCTGGCCAGGAAGTGATCACCAAGGACAACGCCGCCGTACGCGTGGATGGCGTGGTGTTCTTCCAGGTCCTGGATGCGGCCAAGGCGGCTTACGAAGTGGCGGTGCTGGAAGTGGCGATGATCGCCCTGGTGCAGACCAACATCCGTACCGTGATCGGCTCGATGGACCTGGATGAATCGCTCAGCCAGCGCGAGGTGATCAATGCCAAGCTGCTGAGCGTGGTCGACCACGCCACCAACCCGTGGGGTGTGAAGGTCAACCGCATCGAAATCCGCGACATCCAGCCGCCGCGCGATCTGCTCGACGCGATGGCGCGACAGATGAAGGCCGAGCGCGAGAAGCGCGCGCAGATCCTGGAAGCAGAAGGTTCACGGCAGTCGGAGATCCTGCGTGCCGAAGGCGAGAAGCAGGCCACGGTGCTGGAGGCGGAGGGCCGCCGCGAGGCCGCGTTCCGCGATGCCGAGGCGCGCGAGCGCCTGGCCGAGGCCGAAGCCATGGCGACCCGGGTGGTGTCGGCAGCGATCGCCGAGGGCGATGTGCAGGCGATCAACTACTTCGTCGCACAGAAGTATGTGGAGGCCTTCAAGGAGCTGGCCAGTTCGCCGAACCAGAAGCTGGTGCTGATGCCGATGGAGGCCAGCGGGGTGATCGGTTCGATCGCTGGCGTGGCCGAACTGGCCAGGCAGGCACTGTCTGACCAGAACAGCAAGCAGGCCGGTGGCAAGCGGCCGCCACCGATCGGAGGCTGACATGCGCTGGGAAGTCGTCGTGTGGGGAGCGTTGGCGCTGCTGCTGTTCGCCGCCGAGGCATTGGCGCCGGGCGCGTTCATGCTGTGGATCGGCATTGGCGCGGCGGCGGTGTTCGCGCTGGTGGCGGTGTTCAGCGATATCCCGGTGCTGTGGCAGGTGGTCGCCTTCGTGCTGCTCAGCGTGCTGTCGATCCAGTGCTATCGGCATTGGGGCCGTCCGCGTGCGCGGCAGAGCGATGCGCCGCTGCTCAACCGGCGTGCCGAGCAGCTGGTCGGCCGCGTGGTGCCACTGCAGCAGGGCATCGACGCTGGGCAGGGCAGGGTCAACATCGACGATGCGTCGTGGCAGGTGAGCGGACCGGCATTGCCGGCCGGCACCCTGGTAAGGGTGGTGGCGGTGCAGGGCAGCGTGCTGGTGGTCGAGGCGGCTGCGTAGATCGGAGTTTTCAGCGAACGGCCCAGCCCCTCGTGGGTTGGTCGCGTAGTGCGTTTCATGTGTTTGGGTCGGGGGGGGGGGGGGGGGGGGGGGGCGGCCGGGAAAAAAAAAAAAAAAAAAAATACCCCCCCACAAACACCCCGACCCCCCCCCCCCCCCCCCGGCCGGGCCCCCGGCCCCCGGCCGCCCCGGTGCTGGGGTGGGGGGAGGGGCTTGGGTTTTTACAACCCGGGGCCGCCCCCGGCCGGCCCACAACCCCCCCCGCTGCGCTGCGGCACGACCAGCGACCGGCCGATCTGGGAT
>NZ_JBRRDR010000049.1:0-34330 GCF_056759755.1 Stenotrophomonas sp. STEN046 | reverse complement strand
GGATATTGCTGATGTCGCCGGGCGCGCCGGGCCGGGGTTGGCGGGCCGGGCCCGGCTCGGGGCTGTTTGCTACGGCCCCCCCCGGCCGCCCCCCACCGCCCCCCCCGCGGCAGGTCACTTGCGTGCGAACGCCAGCAGGTCGGCGTTGAACTGGTCGGCATGGGTGAGGGTCAGGCCGTGCGGTGCGCCGGCGTAGACCTTCAGTTCGGCGTCCTTGATGATCTGCGAGGACAGCTTGGCCGACGCGTCGAACGGCACGATCTGGTCGTCATCGCCGTGTACCACCAGCGCCGGCACATCGATCTTCTGCAGGTCGGCGGTGTAGTCCACTTCCGAGAATTCGTGGACGCAGTCGTACTGACCCTTCACGCCGCCCTGCATGCCCTGCAGCCAGAACGTATCGCGCATGCCCTGGGTGACGGCGTTGCCTTCACGGTTGGCGCCGAAGAACGGGGTGGCCAGGTCCTGGAAGAACTGCGAGCGATCGCCGCCGGTACCCTTGCGGATGCCGTCGAACACGTCCAGCGGGGTGCCTGCCGGGTTGCCGGCGGTCTTCAGCATCAGCGGTGGCACCGCACCGACCAGCACGACCTTGGCCACGCGTTGGCTGCCATGACGGCCGATGTAGTGGGCCACTTCGCCGCCGCCGGTGGAGTGGCCGACCAGAATCGCGTCCTTCAGGTCCAGCGCATCGAGCACGGCGGCGAGATCGTCGGCATAGGTATCCATGTTGTTGCCGTCCCAGGTCTGGCTGGAGCGGCCATGGCTGCGGCGATCATGGGCGATCACCCGGTAGCCGTTCTGGCCCATGAACAGCATCTGCGGGTCCCAGGCGTCGGAGGACAGCGGCCAGCCATGGGCGAATACGACAGGCTGGCCGGTGCCCCAGTCTTTGTAGAAGATGCGGGCGCCGTCGTTGACGGTCACGAAATTGCTCATTGCAGGTTCCTTGGCGGAAGGGAGGGAAGTCGCCGGAAACCATGTCCGGCGCCGGCAGTACAGCGCAGATGCCGCTGCGGGCATTGCACGGCTGTGCCGGATTGGCGTCTTCGCCACCTTGACGCGACTCGCTCTGGCAGGCGCCCGGTGCCGGTGGCAATCATGGCGATCGATGGCGCGAGGGCTCGACATGTCACTGTTGAAATGTTTGAAGTGTTTCCTGCCGACGGGGCTGCTGTGGGCCGTCGCCGTGTCGGCACAGACCAATGTGTACAAGTGCGTGGACGCTGCCCAACCGGTCTATCAGCAGACGCCTTGCCAGGGCCGGGCGGAGTGGCGCTGGGAAGTGGAGGCGGAACGTCCGGCACCGCGCGCGGCGGTGCCACCGCCGGTCGCTTCCGGTCGCGCCGGGCCGGTGCGGAAACCGCGGCGGGGCCACGCACAGGGCGCGCTGATATCGATCAACGACGATCCACGGGGCTGTGAGCGGGTACGCCGCCAGCAGGCCGCGACGCTGGCCAGGCCGCGCAGGCTGGATTACCTGCAGCGCCGGCAGCTGGACGACGCTGTGCGTGCTGCCTGTCGTTGAGCGCAACGAAAAACGGCACCCGAAGGTGCCGTTTTCAAATGCGGTGCGCGAAGGCCTCAGTGACCGTCGCTGGCGGCAGCAGGTACCGACGCCGCATCCGGTTTGGGCAGGCTGAGCTCGGGATTGCCCTGTTCGGCCTGCAGGATCTGGATCCGGCGCTGCAGCGCGTCGAGCTGGCTGTTGGTGCTCTGCACGTCGGTGCTCAGGCTGACCGCCTGCTGCTGGGCCTGCTGCAGTGCTGCGCTGACCTGTGCCGACTGCGCCTGCTGCTGTTCCATTTCCTGCTGCAGGGTACGCAGGCGCTCTTCGTTGTAGGCCACCAGGCGCTCGGTGTAGCGCTTTCCGGCTTCCAGGCGCGTGGTGTCGATGTAGACCTGCGCGAGCTGTTCGGACTGCTGCGCGAAGGTGCGGTAGACGCGCTCTGCATTGTCCACCGCATCGGTCTTGATCACCCGCCAGAAGTTCTTCTCCTGGAACAGGGCGACGTAGTAGGTCAGCGTGTTGGCGTTGAACAGCAGGCTGGCGCCGTAGTTGCCGTTGTAGGTGGTACGCAGCTCGGTCAGCTGTTGCGCATCCATCAACTGCTTGAGTTCATCGACGGTATTGCGCACCACCGGCGCGGACCTGGCCGGCTCGGCTGCGGTACTGCGATCGCCGCGTGCGGCCAGCGCCGATGGCGCCACCACGAGCATGACTACGGCCAGCAGTGCTGCGCCGCGCGGATACCGGGCGAAGACGGTGCCCCCTGAAGTTTCTCGCATGTCTTGACCATCCACGGATGTAGTGTGGGTTGAAATGAAAGTGGTTCCCCCGCCCGGAGTCTAGCATGGGCGTGGGCGACGAAAGCCGGCACCGCGACGGTCAGAATACAAGCTGTGCCGAGCTGCACTGGATCGACTGCACGCTGACATCGGTACGGCCCAGTTCCAGCCCCAGCAGGCTGGCCAGTGTATTGGTCAACAACGTACCGACACTGTTGAGCACTGGCTTGAGCGCGGCCAGCACCGGGTTCAGTACCGCGCACAGCAGGCCGCTGCAGGTCACGTTGTTGCCGGGTGTGGTGACACCGCCGCCACCGGCCTCGTCCAGGAAGCCGGCCGGTGCGGTCTGGATGTAGGACGCCAGGTTGGTGCGCACGCAGCCGTTGTAGTTGAGCAGGTTGCCCAGCAGGCTGTCGCAGCGGTTGATCAGCAGGCCTCCCACCAGTGAACCGAGCAGGCCGTCGAGCAGGCCCAGCCCCTGGCCGGTCACGGTGGCCCGGTAGCCGGCCCAGACCGAACCATCCTCCCAGCAGGTGGTGATCCCGATCAGGCAGGGCTTGGGTACGCCCTTGGTAACGGTCCAGTTGCCCAGCGGTGCCAGGTTGCGGGCCGGGTCGCCATCACGCAGCAGCGGGATGACCTGGTCAACGTTGTAGCGGCCACCGCTGGGGAAGGCCGCCTGCAGGTAGCGGTCTGCCAGCGCCTTGGCGGTATCGTTGGCGCTCATTCCCTGCTTGGGGGAGCTGAGCATGCCCGACAGCACGCGCAGCAGTTCGCCGACCAGGTCCGATACGGCGGTGCCCACCGCCAGCGGATTGATGCGGGTGGAGCCGGTCTGGCCGGCGGCCAGCGTCAGGTCCTGGGTGCCGGTCAGCGCGGGCAGGGTGATCTTGTCATTGATCAGCGGCTGCCCCAGGAACTTCAGCAGTTGCTCGTTCTGCAGCGTTGCATCGCAGACGTTGCTCTTGGAAAAGCGATCCGCGTCGTTGATCCTGCCCACGCAGGCGCGCAGCACCGATGAGTCGACCTGGATGGTGGCTGTCGGGGGCGCAGCACCACACTGGATGCTGTTCAACGTGCCCATTGCGTTGGCCACATCCAGGTGCAGCGGTAGATGCAGGCGGGTACCCAGCAGGCTCAACAGCGGCCCGATCGCGAACAGGCGATCGCTGTCCACGTCCACCATCAGCCGTACCTGCGCGTTGTAGGCGCGTGCGCCGACGCCGCCGATGGCGATGGACGGTGGCTCCACCACGCCCGCCTTGACCTCGATGCCGAGCAGGTTCAGTCCCTGTACCTGCACGCCATTGCCATCGTTGGCGATCGAGATGGCGGCGGTGACCAGGTCCAGTACGTTGACCTTCGACTCCAGTGCGCTGCCGATGGTGCCATCCGGTGAGATCACCTGCGCAAACAGGCCGCCGCCACCGTTCTCGCTGCCCAGCAGGATGTTGAGCTTGTTGATGTCCAGCTGGGTACCGACCAGGTTGGACAAGGCCTGCAGCTGCACGCCGACGGTGGTGTTGCGGCCGACCACCGTGGCGGTGGCATTCACCAGCTGCGCCAGTGAAATACGGTTTACCGACAGCAGCCGGTTGAAGTCGGCCACGCTCAGGTCGGCGGTCACCGGGATGCCGAGCGCGGCCAGCAGCCCGGACGGGGTGATGGTGGCCTGGGCCAGGCCGTTGTAGGACAACACGGTCGCGTTGCTGACATCCAGACCGACCAGCCGCAGCGCGCCCATCAGCGGTGAGTCGCTGTTGGTGCGCAGCAGCTGCGAACCCACCGCGAATACCGCCGTCGGTTCCGAGCGTTTGGCGACGGCCTGCACGCGCAGGGTGGGCAGCGTGCGGTTCTGGCCGAAGAACGGTACGACCCCGCGCTCGGCAATCACCCGCACGGCGTTGCGCGGATTACCTGCGCTCACCACGGGGTCGAAGTGGTCCACAGTCGTGCGGCTGGCATTCCAGTTGCCGCATTCGATCTGCAGCTCACCCCGGAACGCATTCTGGGTGAGTGCGCTCTGCCGCGCGGCACTGTTGTCGGCATTGTCGGCACGGCACAGGTCCAGCCGCTGTGCGCCGGCAAGGGCAGCCAGGTCGACCACCTTCTGTGCATCACGCTTGGCCCAGAACAGGAAGCCGATCTCGACCAGGCCAAGCATCGCCAGCAGCGCGATCATCACCAGCATCATGGTGACCGACATGCCGCCGCGGGGACGACTGAAGCTGATGTGGCGTGCGCGGTTCATGGCAGACCTCAGCGTCCGGCCCGGGAGGATCCTGCGGATTGGGTGACGCCGGTTTCGAAGAACTGGGGAATCTCGTACTGGAAACTTTTCAGGTACCGCGCGTAGCTGGCGGTGGCCTGGTCACCGAGGATCGGCAGGCGGGGGCCGGCAACCTGGCCCGATGCCTGCAGCCGGAGCAGCCCGCGGGTTGTATCGCCGATCTTCGAAGGAACCGGGATCGCCTGGATGCCACCGAAGTCAGGGGCCACCGGCGTCGGCACGGACGGGGCAACCGGGGGCGCTGCGGTCAGGTCCACGGTGGTCACCGGCTCGCTGTGCTGTGGTGTTGTCGCGGGTGCGGGCGTAGTTCCACCCAGCATCTGCCCGGTCAGTGGTTGCTGGGACGTCTGCGCCTGCGCACCGGCGGCGAACAGCGCGCAGGTGAGCAGCGGCAGCAGGCGACGGATCAATGGCATCGCGGTCATGGTGTATTCCCGGTGGGGTGGTCGGTGGTGCCGAAGCGTTCCAGCATCGATGGCGGCAGGCGCGGAGGATCGCGATTGCCGCGGCCGTCCCGGCGGGGCTCGGCGGCCAGCCGCGCACCCGTTGCGGCAGGGCGCGGCACCAGGGCCACGGCGTCCGGGGTGGCGCTGGCGCGCGATACCGCCTGCCGCTGCTGCAGGCGCGCACGGATCTGTTGGGCCTGTTGTTCCACGCTTTGGCGGGTCTGCGCACTGAAGCTGGCCTGCTGGGCCAGTCGTTCCACGGTAGCGGTGTCGCCGCGCAACAGCGCCCACAAGGCAAGGTTGGCGGTGGCCTTGGCGTTGCCCGGCGACAGCTCAAGCGCCTTTGCCAACGGCTCGCGCGCCTGCTCGAAACGCCCGGCGCGCAGGCGCGCATAGCCAAGGTCGCCCAGGTAATCGGTGTTCAGCGGCTGCAGCTGGGTGGCACGTGCCAGCGCCTGCTCGCCGCCTTCATCATCGTCGCGCAGCGCCGCGATCAGGCCCATGCCGTGCGCGGCGGCGGCCGCCTGTGGCCCGTTGCCAAGTTCGCGATACAGGGCGAGCGCGGCATCGATCTGCCCGGTCTGGCGCAGCGCATCGGCCTGCAGCAGGCGCAGCGCGGGCGAATCGCCGTAGCGCTGGCGGAACGCATCCACGTGGGCCAGCGATGCATACCAGGCGCCCTGCAGCTGCATGCGCTGGATCAGTTCCAGGTAGGCATTGCGGCTGTCCTGCGGTGCGGGCGTGGGTTCGGCCAGGCTCGGCGCGCGCAGGTACTTGGGCGCGGTCGAACTGCAGCCGGCAACGGTGGCGAGCAGGGCAATCGTCAGGCAGGCGGAGCGCAGGACAGGCATGAAGGTCATCCCATTTTCGACAAGGTAGTGGCCAGCGCGACCAGCGCCGGTCCAGCCAGCACCAGCATCAGCGCCGGCAGCAGGGTCAGCATCATCACCACGGTCATCTTCACCGAGAGCTTGCCGACCTTTTCCTTCAGCGCATTGCGCCGTTGTTCGCGCAGGCGGATGCTGAACTGCCGCAGCGGCTCCTGTACCGCGCCGCCATGTGCATGCACCTGCAGGATCAACTGCACAAGGCTGGACAGGTCATCATCACCGTACACATCGCTCAGGCGCCGCAGCGATTGCGCGCGGGTGCGTCCATGGGTGTAGGACACGTTCGCCTCCTGGATCTCGGCGCCCAGCACCGGCAGTGCGTCGCGCAGCTTGTCGCCGAGCGTCTGCAGGCTCTGGTCCATGCTGAAGCCCACGCCCTGCAGCAGGCGCAGCAGGTCGATCAGCAGTGGCAGTTCGCTGTTCACCGCGCGGCGGCGGCGCTTGACCCAGGCACTCAGCGCGAACTTGGGCAGCAGCAGCCCCGCAGCGAGCGCGCCGATCACCACCATGATCCGTGACAGCCCGGTGGCATCGCTGGCCGCCAGGGCAACGCCCAGTACCAGCACGGCCAGCAACAGGCGCAGGCCCAGATAGATGGCCGTGCCACGGCGGGTGTTCCAGCCGGCCAGGTCCAGCAGCAGGCGGTCCTCGCCGGCAAGCAGTGCCGCCTCCAGGCGCCCGCCGCTTACCCCGCGGCCGAACTGTTCAAGCCAGCCCAGTGAATCCTTGCGTGCGTCCGGACTGCCGTCTTCGTTGTCGCGCGGCCGCAGCGCGGTCTTCAGGGTTGCCGCGCTGCGGTCCTCGCGATGGCCGCGCACCCAGCTGCCCAGCCCGAGCAGGGCCACGCCGGCAGCCAGGACCAGCAGTGCGGCCACGAACCAGATGCTGGCGCTCATCGCGGGTCTCCCGTGCGGGTGGGGATGTTCATAGCGATTTGGCCAGGCGGTACAGCAGGAAGGCGCCGGTCAGTTCCATGCCCAGGGCGATCAGCAGGACCTTGTGGCCGAGCGGGTCGTGCAGCATCGGCTGGAAGAAATCCGGGCTGGCGATCGCCATCAGCACCGCACTGGCCGGCGGCAGCAGGCCCAGTACCCAGGCCGACATGCGTGTTTCCGAGGTGGTCGCGGCCAGCTCCTGCTGGGCCTGTTCCAGATCACGCATGAAGTCGCCCATGCGCTGCAGGATCTGGTCCGCGCGGCCGCCGATGCGCACGCTCACGCCCATCACCACCGCCAGTACCTTCAGCACGTCCATGCGGTAGGGCTGCCCGGCAAGGTGAAGTGCACGGTCCAGATCCATGCCGCCACGGGCATAGCGCACGGTGGTGTCGAGCAGGCCGCGCAGCGGCGCGTTGGCCTGCATCGATGCCACCTGGAAGGCGGCCTGCAGGCTGTTGCCCAGCGCGGTCAGCCGCACCAGGTTGTCGAGGAAGTCGGGCAGCTGGTGCAGCAGCTGCGCCTGCAGCTTGCCGATGCGGCGCATCAGCCACAACCAGCACCCCATCAGGTACAGCAGCAGCGTCAGCGGGAACATCCATGCGGTGCCCAGGCGCAGTGCGGCGAACAGCGAAAGCGCGATGCCAGGCACCAGCACCAGCACGGGCAGCTTCCAGCCCGTGGTCAGTCCGGCACGCTGCAGCAGGCCATCCCAGGGCAGGGAACGGCGGCTGGTCGGCGGCAGCGGCGCCTGCCGTGCCGATTCATTGGGGGCCGCGCCACTGGCCGCGCCGGTGCCGCGCGCCAGGCGCTGCTCGGTGTGCTGCAGCGAGGCCTGCCGCTGCTCGCGGCTGCTTGCCGAACCCCACAGCCACACCGCCAGCGCCAGCAGCACCGACACGATGCTCAACACGCCCAGCAGCACACCCATGTTCATGCTCAGAAATCTCCGTACAACGATTCGCGCAGCAGCTGGCGGAACGGCTCCAGCTTGTGGGAGTGCGGCTGGAAGCCCAGGCCGATCCAGCGGTCGATCTCCTTGCCGCTGCCATCGATCTGCACTTCGTGACGGAACATTTCCTGGGTGGTGATCAGGTTGTCGCTGACCCCGGTGATCTCGGTGATCGACACCAGTACGCGGCGACCGCTGCCCAGGCGCGAAATCTGCACGATGAAATCGATGGCACTGGCGATCTGCCGGCGCAGGCTGTCTTCGCTGCCCTGGAAGCCGGCAAAACCGGCCAGCATCTCGATACGGTACAGGCAGTCGCGTGGCGAGTTGGCGTGGATGGTGGCCATCGACCCATCGTGGCCGGTGTTCATCGCCTGCAGCATCTCCAGGACTTCAGCGCCACGTACCTCGCCCACCACGATGCGGTCCGGGCGCATGCGCAGGCTGTTGCGCACCAGGTCGCGGATGCTGACCGCACCCTGGCCCTCGGCACCGCCGATGCGGCTTTCCAGCCGCACCACGTGCGGATGGTTGAGCGAGAGTTCGGCGGTGTCTTCCACGGTGATGACGCGCTCGTTGGCCGGCACGTAGCTGGCCAGCGCGTTGAGCAGCGAGGTCTTGCCCGAACTGGTGCCACCGGAAACCAGGATGTTGCAGCGGCCGAGCACCATTGCCTTCAGCAGTGCCTGCATCGGTGCATCGAAGGTGCCCTTGGCCAGCAGCTCGTCGGGGGTGAAGGGGTCCTTGCGGAACTTGCGGATGGACACCATCGGGCCGTCCACGGCCAGTGGCGAGATGATCGCGTTGAGGCGCCCGCCGTTGGGCAGGCGCGCATCGACCATCGGGTTGGAATCATCCAGGCGGCGGCCCAGCGGCGCGATGATGCGACGAAGGATGCGCAGCAGGTGGGTGTCGTCGGTGAACCGCTGCGGTGCGCGCTGCAGTTGGCCGCCCTGCGACACATGCACATCCTTGAAGCCATTGATGAGGATGTCTTCGATGCTCGGGTCGTGCAGCAGATCGTCCAGCGGGCCGAAGCCGGTCAGCTCCTTCACCAGGCCTTCGGCAACGACCTGCATCTCTTCCTCGTTGATGGGAATGCGCCATTCCTGGATGAAACTAACCGTCTGCACCTCCACCCAGCGGGCGATGGTGTCAGGGGCCCAGGAATCGATGTCGATGCGTTCGTCTTCGATGCTGTTGAGCAGGTGCTCGTGCGCGGCCGACAGCACTTTCTGGTACTGCTCGGTCTGGGCGAAGGGCAAGGTGCCTGGCGCGTGGTCCGGCGCGGCGCTGCGGGCGACGATGTGCGGGAACGGGGTCACTTTGTCTTCCATTGCGATCCACCCAGGGCAAGGGCAAGTCTTTCCCGCAGGCCTTGCGTCTGCACCGGGCAGGCTGCCGGGTCCAGGCGTTGCACCAGCGGGGCGAGGGCACGCAGGTACGGGTCGCGCGGTGCGTCCTGCAGCAGCAGGTGGCCGTGGCTGGCCGCTGCACGCACCCGCGGCCGCTCGGGCAGGGTGGCCAGCAGCGGCAGCTCGAAGCGGCGCGCGATCTGTTCGGGGCTCATGCCACTGCTGTCGTCGTGGCGGTTGATGACCAGCTGCAGCCGCTTCTCGCGGTCGCGCTGGCCGGACAGGTGTTTCAGTGCATGGTCCAGCGATACCAGGGTGGCGATGGAGGCATCGGCCACCAGCCAGATTTCGTCGGCCTGGTCCAGCAGCAGCGGCGGCAACTGCCGCAGCGGGCAGCCGCCGGCATCGCACAGCACGCTGGCGAACACGCCGCGCAGGCGTTGCAGCAATGCGCCCGGATCGGACGGTGGCAGCGCATCGCTGCCGCTGGCGCGGTCCAGCAGCACCAGGCCGCTGGTATGGCGTGCCATTGCCGTGCGCGCCAGCGTGGCGTCGATGCGGCTGGCATTGCGCAGTGCATCTTCGTAATGGAAGCGGCTGTCCAGGTTGAGGTACAGGGCCAGATCACCGGCAGGTTGTGCCAGTTCCATCAGCAGCCCGTCCTGCACCGCGGCCTCGCCCTGGGCCAGCGCGTGGGTCTGCTGGGCGAGCACCGACAGATGCGCGGCCAGGGTGCTGGTGCCGACGCCGGCCCGCACCCCCAGCAGCACGATCAAGCGCGCCTTGTGCACCTGCTGCGCGGTGGCTGCAGGGCGCGGTGACAGGGCGCGGCGCAGGGCGGCCTCGATGCCGGTGTTGTCGCTGTCCAGGTCCAGCACGTCGCGCAGGCCCGCGCGCAGGGCCATCACCACCCCTTCCACCTGGCCGGCGCTGGTCGCCCCCACGGCCACCAGGGTCAGCTCGGGCTGGGTCTGCTGCAGTTGCTGGGCGAGCACCGTCGATGCCGAGGCATGCTCGGGACGGAAGTCGAGCAGCACCAGGTTCTGCGGGCCGCGCTGCAGGTCCTGCGCCGATGTCGGTTGACCGCTGTCCTGCCAATGCAATGCCGTCGCCGGCGGCAGCTTGGCGGCCAGCCGCGGCAGCAGTTCGCGGTCGATGCCGTACAGGACCAGGTTCATGGGTGGTCCTTGCGGATGCAGCGGCAGGGCAGTGGCGTAGGGCATGGGCGGGTTACCAGGGGCATCGTGTGGGTCAGCGCGAGAAGCCGGGCACCGGGTCGCGGCTGATCGGGCCAAGCAGCCACGCGCCCCATTCGGGCATGTGTGGCTTGGCCTCGCGATCACCCGGAAGTGGCAGCTCGGTATTGCGCGCGATCGGCTGCACCAGCCGGGGGGTGACGATGATCACCAGTTCCTTGTCCTGGCGTTTGTAGTCGAAGTTGCGGAAGAACGAGCCGATGATCGGCAGATCGCCGAGCAGTGGAATCTTGTTGACGGTCGAGGCGACGGTCGAGCTGACCAGTCCACCGATGACGAAGCTCTCGCCATCACCCAGCTCGACGGTGGTGTCTGCGCGGCGGGTGGTGATGGAGGGAATCTGCACGCCGTTCAGCGCGATGGCATTGGTGTAGTCCAGGTCGCTGGCCTCCGGTGCCACCTTCAACGCGATGCGACCGGGTCCCAACACGGTGGGGGTGACGGTCAGGCCGATGCCGAACGGCTTGTAGGTGACGGTGGTGGTGCCCAGTCCCTGCGGCTCCAGGATGGGAAGCTCACCGCCAGCCAGGAAGCTGGCGCTCTGGCCCGACAGTGCCACCAGCGTGGGTTCGGCCAGCACGCGGGCCATGCCATTGGCCTGCAGCAGATCGACGTCGGCATTCCAGAGCCCTTTCCTCGAACCGAACACCAGGCGGAACGCAGATGAAATCGGTGATTCCGCCTCGTTGCTGGAATTGCCTTCCTGCATGCCGGGCAGGATGCCGGTGTTGCCCGGCAGCATGCCGCCGGGACGGGCGATGCCATAGGCGAAGTCGCCGTTGCGGTTCTGGAAACTGATGCCGATCTGCTTCAGCGCGGTCTTGTTGAACTCAACCACCTTGACCTCGACCTGCACCACGCCACCGCTGGCGATCGTGGACGCGTCGGCCAGGCTGCCATCCTTGCCCAGCGCCATCACGGCGGTCTTCTGCTCCTGCATGTGCGCCAGCACGCTGTCAGTGCTTCCCTGCAGCAGTCCCTGGCCATCCTGCTGGGTGAACACCAGTCCGCTGGAACCGGCATCGGCCGCGCCCTGCACGGCACTCTGCACGCGTACCTGCACGCGCTGTGGCTCGGTCTGCCTGCGGTGCCACAGCAGCAGGGTGGTGGTGCCGGGCGCCTTGCCGACCAGCAGTGCCTGGCGCTGGCCGCGCAGCATCACGATGTCGGCCACGCCGGGGTCGGCGATGGCAACCCGTTCCAGGTCGGCCGGCAGCGTCCACGGCCGTTGTTCACGGGTCTGCAACAGCAGATCGTCGGCGGCCACACTCGCACCGGGTGCCAGCAGCACCAGCAACAGGGCCAGCCAGCGTTGGCGGACAGTAGGGCTTCTGCGGTGGCAGCGTTCAGTCATGTGCGCTCTCGGGGAGGGTCAAAGGGAGCCACGGGGAGCGGCGGTGTCGCCACGGATGATTTCGATGCCAGCGGGGCGGGGCGCCACGCGGCGGGGGCTGCTCGGCGCGCGCGGCGCCACGTCCGCGTTGCTGCGCTGTGGGCTGCTGCCGCGGCCGGCCAGCGCATCGCCATCCAGCCCGGCGTAAGCGTTGTTCTCGGGCCGCTGCAGCGCCAGCTGCTGCTCGCTGTCCAGGCCACGCACCGGGTCCAGTACCCCGCGCGCCTGCGGGAACAACGCCAGGTCGGGCAGGCCGGCGTCTGCAGGGTTGCGCAGGGCCAGGAACAGCTTGCCCTGCTGCGCGCCGAGCAGCAGGCGGTTGGCATCGGCCACCGGCACGGCAAGCACGGCCGTTCGCGCCGGCTGCGTTGCCTCGCTGCCGCTGCCGCTGCTGCGGTTGCCGGAACCCTGGGTGATGTCGGCCGCGCGTGCGTCGTTGTGTGCCGTGGCAGGCGCCTGGTCCTGGGCGGCCGGCGGCGCCATTGCGATGTCCTGCTGGCCGTAGCTGAGCACGCGCAGGCGCGACAGCAGCAGCCGCGTCTGCGCGATGTCCGGCTGGCCGCTGTAGGCGCTGGCGCTGCTGCGCAGATTGAGGAACACATCAACGAAATCGCCTGGCAGGATGCGGTTGCCTGCCGCGACAAGTTCATCGACCGGCACCGCCAGTGCGCGCTCGCCGGGGCGCAGCTGGAGCGAGAAGCCCTGCGCCAGCACGTTGGCGCCGATCGCACTGCCTTCGCTGATGTCCTGCACCGGCACCTTGCCGATCACCGCGGCCAGTTCGGTGGCCGCGCCGGGTGCTTCGCTGGTGCGTCGCGCCAGGCGCACGCCATTGGCGCTGATCGGCTCGCCAGCCGGCAGGCGCGCAGTCGCTTCAACAACGCTGAACGTCTGCGCATCACCCTGCACGATCGCGCTCGGATGTTCGGCGGATGCGACCGGCCTGCGACCGATCACGAACGCGATCACGGCCAGCAGTACGGCAAGGGCGATCAGTGCGATGGCGGCGATGCGGGTCAACTTGAGCATGGAATCGTCTCCGGTACCGATCGTCAGTTGCTGCCGAGGTCCAGCTGGGCGACCGCGACGCTGCGGATGGGGGCCCGCATCACCCAGCCATACAGCGTGGCGGTGCCGGGCAGGAAGGGGTGGGCGGCATAGTCATAGCTCACGGTCACGGTCATGCACTGCACCGTGGGCAGGCCGGAACACGGCGCCTGCGGTGAAACCACGATGGCACCGGTGCCGCCACCGCTGCAGTCCGGGTTCTGCCCTGAAAACTGCAGCAGCCATTGCATGGAGCGACGCGCGGCCAGGCAGGCTGCGGTACGCCGTTCGCCGGTGCTGGCGAAGCGCAACGATGCGCGGGCGCCTTCGGCCGACGCCGTTGCCAGGGTCTGCTGCGCGGCCATGATCAGGACGCCGGAAAAGGTGAACAGCAACAGCGGCACCAGACCGAGCAGCAGCATCAGCGCGAACTCGATGCTGGCGACGCCACGCTGGCGGCGCGGGGATGCGTTCATGCCATGCCTCCGTAAGTGGTGGCGAGCACCCAGCCAATGGCCGCGAAGGCAAGGTAGGCCGCATAGGGAATTCCCTGTCGTCCCTGGCGTGCCGCGTGCAGTCCGCGCAGGGCAGGGCGCTCGTGCCACTGGGTGCTTGCGCGGCTGACCTGCATCTGCAGTCGCAGCGGCAGGTGGCCTGCCAGCTGGCGGGCAAGCAGCACAAGCACCGCATGGGCGCCCGCAGCCAGGCTGGCCATGACCCAGATCGGCAGCAGTGCATGCAGGCCCAGCAGCAGGCCCAGCACAGCAAAGAACTTCACATCGCCAGCGCCCATCCAGCGCACCGCGTAGAAGGGAATCAATGCCAGCAGGCCGATGATCGCGCCCAGCAGATGTGACAGCCAGTCGATGCGCATGGCAGTGAACTGACTGGCGATGATCTGCACGGCCGCTATCGCACACGCGGCAAGCAGCCAGGCATTGGGCACCCGGCGGGCATACAGATCGCTGATTGCGATGCGCAGGCACACTCCGATGGCCAACAATCCCAGCACTGTCATCGCACACCCTCTTCGTCCATCAATGGACGCTTGCAGTTCACCTCTTCGGCCACCGCGGCCGCCCTGGCAGCGACCGCCGGTGGGGCACGCACGCTGCGGCTAGGCGGCGCTGCTTGCGTCGGTGGCGATGGCCTGCAGGCGGGTGAACAGCGTGGTGAAGAACAGGGTGATCTGTTCGCGCGCCACCACGATCAGGATGCCGGCGATGACCGCGGCCAGCAGCCCGTATTCGAGCGCGGTCACGCCATCTTCTTCTTTCAGGAACTTGCGGATCGATGCGTTCATGACGGTTGTCTCCCTCTACCTGTCAGTTGCGGCAGGACACCTGCATGGGCGGTGGCCCGGCTCCGCCGGGACCGTCCCTTGGCCCCTGCCATCCTGGCGGAGGTTGCATGGCGGGTATTCCCGCCGTGCTCAAGCAGGGTGATCGTTGCCAGGCAGGGCAGCGGCCACGCAACCGCAATCGCACGGCACCGGGCCGGTGCGGGTAGCGGTATATCGTGCGTGCATGGTCATGCTGTCCCCCTGGGTGTGGCCGCAGTCTGCGCAGCCAGATCACCGTGTATTCGACTTTGCCTGAATGGCGGTTCCCTGCAACCGGAACCTATATGCAAATTCGGCAGAAACGCCGCGATCCTGAAATTGCCGGGGCGTATCTGTGACGCAAATCCGATTCCTGTCACAACGATTCATGGACGTGCAGATAATGTGAGTGGAGTTTCCGCGCATGCGAAATCCGTGCCACGGGCGCGCACATTTTCTTCACGCTGCTGATAATCCCATCGTCCCGGATCATCCTGTTTACGCCTGTCGATAATCGGGCATACTCGGGGAGCAGGTTTTGCATTTTCAGCGATGGTCGCGCACACCGACGGGTGACCATCGCGGCAACGGACGATGCTCTTGGAAACGGCGAACGCCCTGTCAGGCAGTGGGGGCGGGGTCGCGCAGCAGACCAACGGGGGACGACACTGTCATGGTCGATGGTGGGGTGGACGACAACGACGGCGGCGATCTCAGGTCGATCGACCTGGCCACGCTGAGTGGTGTGCTTCGTGTGTGCGATGTTGAACTGTTGCTGCTCGATGGAAATGGTCCGCGCGCCGCATTTGCTTCACGGGTTCACGAGGAAGCGCTTTTCTGCAGCATCAGCTGTGGTTTCCATTGCCGTGGCCGTTTCATGCTGCCGCCGGACTGGGCGATGCTGGGGTATCTGCACACCACCGACGATGCCTTGAGCTGGTGCCATGGTGTGCCGCTGACGCCCGGCATGGCGCTGACGGTGATGCCCGAAGGCATCAGTGAGTTCACCCTGAGCCCTGGCACGCAGATGACGCTGATGCTGGTGCCGGTCACGCGCGTGCAGCGCAAGCTGACCGAGCTGAGCCTGCGCAGCACGCCGCCGGCAGGGCAGGCGCTGTCGCTGTTCAATCCGGCCGGCAACGCAGGACCCCTGGTACGCCACTACCAGCAGCTGCATCTGCAGCTGGGGCAGGGGGGCGGGTTGCAGCCGGAAGAAACCGAGCATCTGCTGCACGAACACATCCAGGCGCTGCTCGCTGCAGGCGCGGCGGACCGGCCAGGCTGCAGCCGCGCCAGGCGCACGCATTACCTGATCGCGCAACGGGCGGAGAACTTCATGCGCCTCAACCTGCGCCGCAACATCTATATGAATGAGATCTGTGACGCGGCTGGAGTCAGCGAGCGCGGCCTGCGGTACGCGTTCGAAGATCTGTTTGGTACTTCGCCCAACCGATATCTGTCGATGCTGCGCCTGTGCGCGGCCTGCCGCAGTCTGTCGATGGCCGATTCCAACCGGCGCTCGGTGAAGGCCATCGCCCTCAGCTGCGGTCTGTGGGATCTATCGCGCTTTGCGGACAATTACCGCAAGGTATTTGGCGAACTGCCGCGCGATACCCTGATGCGCGCGCCCGCGCAGCTCGGCCAGCCGGCGTGAGTGGTATCGGCCGGGCTGCCGCCCGGCACCCGCCGAAGCGTCAAGCCAAAGCAACAGCCAGAGCAACAGCCGGCTCTGGGTTTTCTGTGGGTTGGCGGGGCGGTGTGGACCTGCAGGACACGCCGTAAACCCGTCCCTTGGGGGCTCGATGGCGCCATCCATGGCGCCAACGGCCCTGCAAGCCCACACCGCCCCGCCCCTGACAGTTTCCCGGTGACGGCTGGAGAAAGCTTGCATGCATCCTTGCGCATTCCAATGAATCCTGGTCTTTCAGATTATTTCGATCTAAATCGAAATTGATGATCCGACTTTCCCGGCCGGGCATGGCACGGCGCTACATCCAAAGCGCGCGGGAAACTGTCGAAGGCGGGGTGGGTCCGGTTGTGGGGGCGTGAGCCGCATGGGCCCGAGGCATGCCTCGGGCGGGTTGGGCAGGACGCCCAACCCCGGTCTTGCCGTGTGCGCAGGACAGCGCACACGAGCAAGCGGCGACCGAGCTTACAGGGGTGAGGGCGCTTTGCTTGCGAAGCATCGCTTCGCAAGCGCCCGAACGCACAGCCGCCAGCGGCTGGGCCGGGCCCCGGAGGGGGACTTGCAGCGCCCCCACAACCGGACCCACTCCGCCATCCGCGATAGCCCCGTTTTTGCTTTGGCTTTGGCCTCTGCGGGTGCCGGGCGGCAGCCCGGCCGGCCCTCCCTGCCGGTTTTGCATATGCGGCTGCCGAATCCGGTCGTGGATTTGCCGGAATGCGCGATTGCCCTGCCGGAATGAAGTGCACGGCCTCTCCTGAAAGGCGCGAAATGTCAGTCACCTGCCTAACGGCAAGTCCACTGACATTCAAGTAGTCCGCCTACGGGGGAAATGCTCATGAACCGCATCTACCGGCGTGTATGGAACCGCCAGCTCAATGCTCTGGTCGTGGCTTCGGAACTGGCCACCGGCGATAGCGGTGGCACCGCACCACGTGATCCGCGCACCGCACTGTTGATGCCCAGCACGCTGGCGCTCGCACTGCTGTGCATCCTGGCCAGTGGACCAGCGGCCGCGACTGAATCGAATCAGTCGCTGCGCGACCTGCAGGCGCTGGCTGCCCGCTATGCCCAGCCGATGCCGGTGAAGGTGGACGCCGAGGTGGCGCTGGCTGCCGCAGCACGTCAGGCGCAGGCCAGCCCGGCCATCGATGCCAATGCACGCGTTGGCCTGCAGCTGAGCACCACCTCGCTGCCGATCGTGCGCGATGTGCTGCCAGCCACCGTGCAGGTGAAGCTGGGCGCGGGTACGACACCGCAGCAGGTGGCAGCACCGGCGCTGGCCGCCGATGTGCACGCACGTCTGAACGTCGCAGGCACAACCGCTGTCGACGCAGGTGCGTCCCTGAAGGCAAGCGCTGCACCTGCCGCGCAGGCGCCACTGGCGCTTGCGGCAAAGGCCGACGCGAAGGCCAAGGTGGCCCTCGGCGGCGCAGCACCACTGGCAGCGATCGAGGCCGGCACCCAGGCCGCTGCCGCTGTCGCCACCGCGCCCACCGGCCTGAAGGCCGCGGTCGATGGCAAGATCGATGGCCAGCTGGCGGTTGCCGGCAGGCACATTGAAGGGCAGGGCCAGGTGGATGCAACCGCTGCGGTCGTACTGCCGGCCAAGGAAGAACTGCCGGGCGATATCGATGACCGCGCGATCACCGCGGCGTTCGATACGGGTGTAGCCGGCAAGGTGCGCGTGCAGGGCGTCGATGGCCAGGAAGTGGTGGCCGATCGCAATCTCAAGCTGGCAGGCACCGCTGCGGTGGGCGCGCAGACCACCGCGCTGGGCCTGGGTGGCGTGTTGAACGGGGTCGGCACCGCATTGAATGGTGTCGGCAACGCGGTCGGCAGCCTGCTCAACGGCGATCTTGCCGGCACCGTCGGCAACCTCGGCGGCGCCGTCGGCGGCCTGGTCGGCAATACGCTGGGCAGCCTCGGCCTGACCAAGCCGTCGGCGATTCCGCCGACCAGCCCGAAGGCACCCGCTGCGGCCGATCCGAATGCCGGCCTGGTGATCGGCACCGGCGGCCTGGTAGGGGGCGTCACCGAACTGCTCGGTCCGACCACCGCCAGCCTGTTCGGTGGCACCGGCTACCTGTCCAACGGCAACCTCAAGCTGAGCACCGCCAACGTCATGCAGACCTATTCCACGGTCAACGTGCTGGGCCTGCCGGTGGTCAACGCCACCCCGGTCGGCACCACGCTCAATGGCCTGGGCGGTGCGGTCACTGGCGGCAGTTCGCACCTCACCCTGATCGGCGGCGTCACTTCCGACAGCTACATCTACAACATCAACAACGGCAACCCGGGTGGCCTGCTCGGCCTGCTGCTGCCGAAGGATTCCCCCGCCTGGGCCGCCAAGTGCCTGGATATCGCACTGGCCGACATTTCCTGCTGGGCCGTCAACGCCGCGCAGGACTACCAGGTGCTGATGGGGGATGGTGCCTATGCCAACGGTTCCAAGGAAGTGGTGATCGGCGCCAATGCACGCCACGAACTGCCCAAGGTGGATGCCAGCGTTGCCTTCCCCGGTGCCGGCGCCAACGATCCGACCGATCCCACCGGTGTGCCGACCGCTGACTATGCTGCGCGCATGGGGCATTCGGTGGTGGTGGGTGACAGTGCCAGCGGAACGGCCAACGGCCAGACCCTGCTGGGCGCGGAAAGCACCTCCAACCAGGCCAATTCGGTGGCGCTGGGCTACCGCTCGGCCGCGCTGCGCGGCGCCCAGGCCAGCTACAGTGCCTATGGCCTGACCGCCGCACAGGTGTCGGCCGGCGAAGTGTCGGTCGGTACCGCAGGCGGTGGCGAACGGCAGATCACCAACCTTGCTGCCGGCAGTGCCAACACCGATGCGGTCAATGTCGCGCAGTTGAAGGGCGCCATCAGCCAGATCGATGCGGTCGGCGCGGCCGCCGTCACCTACGACCTCGATGGCGCCGGCGACCCGGACTACCGCCGCGTCACGCTGGGCAATGGCACCGGCACCACCACCATCGGCAATCTCGCCGCCGGTGCGGTCAATGCCACCAGCAGCGAGGCGATCAATGGCGCGCAGCTGTTCGCCAGCAACGACACCATGGCGAAGTTCTTCGGTGGCCGTGCCGCGTTCGATCCGCTCACCAGCACGTTCACCGCACCGCTGTTCGAGATCAGCACCATCTCCACCGGCGGCGCGGTCGCCCCGGGCCTGTACGACAACGTCACCGATGCGTTCGATGCGGTGGATGGCTCGCTGGTCAACCTCAACACGCAGATCAACGACATCCGCAACACCGGCACCAAGTACCTGCGGGTGAATTCCACCGGTGCGGAGGCACTGGCCAGCGGTGCGGATTCGATCGCCGTCGGCACCAACGCACAGGCGACGGCTGCCAACAGCATTGCAGTGGGCGCCGGCAGCCTGGCCGACCGTGCCAACACGGTGTCCATCGGCGCGGCCGGGGCCGAGCGCCAGGTCACCAACGTGGCCGCCGGCACCACTGCCACCGACGCGGTCAACCTGGGCCAGCTGCAGGCCTCGGAACAGGGCGCCCTGCGCTACGACGTCAACGGCGATGGCAGCGTGAACTACGCCAGCGCCACGCTGGGCCAGGCCGGCACGGCCACCACGCTGCGCAACCTCGGCCCTGGCCAGATCAGCGCCGCCAGCAGTGAAGCCATCAACGGCGCCCAGCTGTTTGCGGCCAACCAGACCGTGGCCACCCACCTCGGCGGAGGTGCCGCGGTGGATGCCAATGGCGTGGTCAGTGCGCCGACCTACACGCTGAACAACATCGCTGCCAACGGCACCGTCAGCCAGGGCAGCTACAACGATGTCGGCACGGCATTCGACGCGGTCAGCAACTCGTTGGCCAACGTTGCCGACCAGACCGACGACCTGGACAAGCGCGCAGTGAAATACGATATCGATGGCAGTGGCAACGTGGTCGACACGGTCACCCTGAGCGGTACCGGCGGCGCCCCGGTCAAGGTGACCAACGTTGCAGCGGGCAGCATCCTGGCCGGCAGCACCGATGCCATCACCGGCGACCAGCTGTTCAGCACGCACCAGACGGTGGCCAACTACTTCGGTGGCAGCACCACCTACAACGGCAGCACCGGGCTGTGGACGGCGCCGACCTTCAACATCTCCACCATCGCCACCGATGGCACCATTACCGGCAACGACTACAGCAATGTCACCGCCGCGTTCTCTGCGGTCGATGGCTCGCTGCGGGTGCTCAACCAGCGCATCACCAACGGCGGCGGCAGCCCGTACCTGGCAGTGAATTCGACCGCTGCGGCGGCCACCGCCAGCGGTGCCGAAGCGCTCGCCGTCGGCCCGCAGGCCAGTGCCGCCGGCGCGTCCAGCGTGGCGGTCGGCAATGGTGCCAACGCCAGCGCGGGCAACAGCGTTGCACTGGGCGCCGGCTCGGTGGCCAGCGTCGGCGCGCAGACCGGTTACACCGGTGCCTACGGCCCGGCAGGCGGCAGCAACTCGGCCGGTGAAGTGGCCGTGGGCAGCACCGGCAGCGAGCGCAAGGTGACCCATGTGGCCGATGGTTCCGATGACCACGACGCGACCAACGTCGGGCAGCTGAAGAACGGCGTGAACTACGCCATCGACCAGTCCAAGTCGTACACCGACCAGAAGATCCAGAACATCACCAACGTGGCGGGCAGCTTCCGCGCCAACAACAGCAACAACCTGGCCGACCCCTCTGCCAGCGGTGCCAACTCCGCTGCCGGCGGCGCCGGTTCCACCGCGGCAGGTGCCAACTCAACCGCCCTCGGCAATGGTTCGCAGGCACAGGCGGACAACTCGGTCGCGCTGGGCGCAGGTTCGGTGGCCAACCGCGCCAACACGGTGTCGGTCGGCGCTGCCGGTGCGGAGCGCCAGGTGGTGAACGTGGCCGACGGCGCGCAGGCCACCGACGCGGTGAACGTGCGCCAGCTGCAGGCCTCGCAGCAGGGCACGATCCGCTACGACACCACCACCAACGGCACCACCAACTACAACAGCGTCACCCTGGGCAGCACCGGCAGCGGCCCCACCACCGTACGCAACGTCGCTGCCGGTACCGCCGGCACCGATGCGGTCAATGTCGACCAGCTGAAGTCGGGCATGGCGCAGACCCTGGACTGGTCCAAGGCCTATACTGATGAGCGCATGGGCGGCTTCGAGCGCGACCTGCGCAAGACCGACAACCGTGCGTCGGCCGGCATCGCCTCGGCGATGGCAACCGCGTCGCTGCCGCAGCCCAGCGAAGCGGGCCGCAACATGGCCTCGATCGCCGCGGGCAGCTACAACGGCGAATCCGGCGTGGCCCTGGGCATCTCCGGTGTCTCCGAAGGAGGCCGCTGGATCTACAAGTTCAGTGGTTCCACCAACAGCCGTGGCGAGGCCGGTGTGGCCGTCGGCGCCGGTATCCAGTGGTGATCGCCCGCGCCGGGTCGCAATGGCGACCCGGTGCCGAGGGCAACGTCTACAGGGGAATGACATGAAACTGCATCGCATCGCCCACGGCGGCCGCTTCGCCGCCACGCTGGGCCTGATCCTCGCCGCAGGCCTGCTGGCGGCTTGCCGCAGCCATGCGCCAGCCGCCGATGGCCCAGCTGAAAGCACCGCCGTTGCTTTCCCCGAGGCGCGCAAGGCGTCGCTGAAGGAAGGCACCTATCCGGACATCGCCGACCTGCGCCGCTTCGCGCCGGGCATGAGCAAGCGCCAGATGTACGCGCTGCTGGGAACGCCGCATTTCAACGAAGGCATGTGGGGCGTACGCGAGTGGAACTACCTGTTCAACTTCCGTACTGCGCAGGGCGCGGAGTACTTCACCTGCCAGTTCCAGGTGCGTTTTGACAACAAGGGTATCGCCCAGGCGGGCTACTGGAAGCCCGAGTCGTGCGCGGCGGTGCTGGATCCACCGCGGCCGCCGGCACCGCCGCCGCCGGCGCCTCTGCCGGAGCAGCCGCTGCGGCTGGCGGCCGACGCCTTGTTCGGTTTCGACAGCGCGGTGCTCAGTGCCACGGGCCAGCAGGCAGTGCAGGGCGTGTTGGCGCAGGTGCGCGAGGCCAGCCAGGTGCAGTCGATCCAGGTGGTGGGTTACACCGATCGCATCGGTGCTGCGGCCTACAACCAGGCCTTGTCGCAGCGGCGCGCCGAAGCGGTGCGCATGGCGCTGGTGCAGGGCGGCGTCCCGGCGGCAAGCATCAGTGCCGAAGGCCGCGGCGCGGCCGATCCGCTGGTGCAGTGCGACCAGCGCAACCGGCGCGAGCTGATTGCCTGCCTGGCGCCCAATCGCCGGGTGCAGATCGCAGGCGTGGCCCGCCCGCGCTGAGCCCCGTGTGCCGGGCAGCAGCGCCGGCATCCCCGAGTCCCCCCTGTTCTGCCGGCAGGACGTGGAAACGTCTCCCCCGTTTTCCACGCCTGCCGGTGGGCAGGTTTGTTTCCTGGTGCACCCGATGAATGCCCAATTCCTGCCCCTGTCCATGAAGACGGAAACCACTCTCAGCGTGTACGGCCAGCTCGGCAACCATGCGGTGGTGCGCATTCCCGGGCGCCGCCTGCCAGGCCTGATCCTGCAGGCCGATACCGTGGCCGGTTTCCTCGCCCAGCTGCAGGAGGCCCAGGCCTGCCTGCGCAGCGGCCGCGCCCAACGCGCCGATGCCGAACTGGACATGCTGGTGGACATGCTCGAGCAGTGGTACGCCCTGATCGAGTCACGCCTGGCCGATGCAGGCGAAGCGCTGTAACCAGATCGTCCTTTTCAGGCGCGTGCGCGGATCATCCAGCAGGCGGCATCGACCCGCACGCGGTCGCCTTCGATGAAGGGCGCGAAGGCTGCCAGTGCGCGTGCATGCAGCACATCGGCTTCGGCGCGGGGCAACGCGCGCAGTGCCAGGCCCATCGGGCCGAGCTGGCCGACATAGGTGGGCAGCGCATCGCGCGCAATGGAGCAGGGCAGGTCCAGCGCAACCACCTCCACATCCTGCCAACCGGCGTCCTGCAGCAACCGTTGAACCCGGCTGCCGTCGGCGAAGGCGAACTGTCCCGGCGCACCGGGAGCGCGCTCGGGCAGCGCCAGATCGTCACCGATCGCGCGCTCTGCGGTGGTCATGAACGGGTTCTCGTCGGCACTGCGCCACGCGATGAAGCGCAGGCCCGCACCCGGGCGGGCGGCGCGATGCAGGTTGGCGAACGCCGCTGCGGTGTCGTCGAAGAACATCACGCCCAGTCGCGACTGGATCCAGTCGAAGCCAGCCGGCGCGAACGCGTGACGCTGGGCGTCGGCGACAACGAAATCGATGGCACGCCGTGCCGCGGCCGCGCGTTCGCGCGCCAACGCCAGCATCGGCGCGGAGATGTCGATGCCGGTGCAGTGGGCCCCAGCCAGCGCCTCGGCCGCGGCCAGCACGCTGGCGCCGGTACCGCAGCCGACATCCAGCAGCTCGGTGACGGTATCCGGCAGTTCGTTGCGCAGCGCATCGGCCATCGGTTGGAACAGACCATCAAGAAGGGCCTGTTGCGCGACCCAGATCTGGCCGCCTGGGCCGTTCCAGAGTGCGTTCTGATCGAGCGGCGCCGGTTGCTGGGTGGACATGGGCTTGCCTTGCGAAGGGACTGGGCACATGGTGGCGCTTGAAGTGGACTTGAGGTCAAGCCCGATGCGGGAACTGGATATCGGTGAGGTGGTGCGGCGCAGCGGGGTACCGGCCTCGACCCTGCGCTATTACGAACAGCTGGGCCTGCTGCAGGTGCTGGGGCGGCGCGGCCTGCGCCGGCAGTATGACGAGCAGGTGCTGGAACGGCTGGCACTGATCGGCCTTGGCCAGGCAGCGGGGCTGTCGTTGCAGCAGATCGGCGCATCGCTGCCGCGCCAGGGCCGCATCATGCTGGACCGCGAAGCGCTGCTGGCACAGGCCGAGGTGCTGCAGCGGCAGATCGCCCAGCTGCAGCGGGTACGCCACCACCTGCAACGCGCTGCAGCCTGCCCACAGGCGCAGGATGCACGCCAGTGCGGTTCATTCCGCAAGCTGTTGCGCACGCAGCAGCGCATGACGGGCGGATGAGCCTGCGCCAGCCATGCCTGGCGTGGATGAACCCGTGCAGCTCCCTCAATCGCGGGTACTGACTTCCCAGGTGGCGTGCAGCACGCCGGGCACCTGTTCCATCCGCGCCAGCACGATGTCGAGTTCGTCGGCACTGACGGCGGTACTGACCAGCACCGCGATCACATCGGTGGGGGCATCGGCGTGCTCCACCAGCTGCACGTCGCCCACCGGGTACTGCGCTGCTTCCAGCGCATCCACCAGGCGTTCGCGCACGCGCGGCACGGCCTCGGCATCCACGCTGAGGCGCACCTCATAGGTGGCCTCGGTGGCCGCCTCGTTGATCGGAATGCGGTTGATGGCATTCACCAGCGGCCGCAGCAGCGTATTGCCGGCAATGATCAGCACGGTCAGCAGCACGCCTTCGGCCAGCATGTCGGCGCCGGTGCAGCTGCCCACCGCCGCCGAGCACCACAACGTCGCCGCGGTGTTCAGCCCGCGCACGTTCATGCCTTCCTTCATGATCACGCCGGCACCGAGGAAACCGACGCCGGAGACCACATAGGAGATCACCCGCACCGCCTCGGCGCTGCCGGCGATGCGCATGCCCAGGTCAACGAAGGCGGCGGCACCCACCGCCACCAGCACGTTGGTGCGCAGGCCGGCGGTGCGCTGCCGGTACTGCCGCTCTGCCCCGATCAGGGTGCCGAGCACGAAGGCGGCCAGCAGGCTGACCACGGTGTCGGCGAAAGGGCCGGGCTGGAAGGTCTCGATGAAGCGCATGGCCGCAGTCTACCCCGCCGACGTGACAGGACATCCTCGCCATGCGTGGATATCCAGATGTACCAGAAACGACCTGATCCCCTCCGTCCCCGGTTGGGAGGTCAGTCGGTGTCCTCGACCCGTTCGCCCATCAGTTCGCGCTGGCGCTTGTCCAGTTCTTCGGCATAGCGCTTGCGCACGAAGGCCTCGGAGACCACCCCCAGGACCTGGCCGTCGGCGCCGACCACGGCCAGTTCGTCTGCCTGGGTCTGGTCGAAGCACTGCATCACGCTGACCACGTCCGAGGCTGGCGACAGCGACACGTCGCGGTTCTCGGCCAGCTCGCCGATCGCGGTCTCCGGCTTCACGCCATCGCCATACACGCGCGGAATCTGCACGATGCCGGCGTAATGCCCCTCGCTGTCGATCAGCATCACCCGGCTGCCCGAGCCCAGCGGAAAGCGCTGGCGGAAGCTGGCGATGTCCAGGTCCGACGGGGCGGTGGCCACGCCCTTGCGCATCATCCGCCCCGCATTGAGGTTCTGCACCCAGCCGATGTCGCGTGCGCTCTTGATGGTCTCCCCGCGCAGGTGCATGCGCCAGGTCGAGAAGGAATAACCGAACCACTGCCTTACCAGGGTGCTGGACACCAGCACCGCGCTCATCACCACGCTGGTCAGCAGGAAATCATGGGTGCCTTCCAGCACCAGCATCGCCATGGTCATCGGCGCGCCGACCACGGCGGCGGCCAGCGCGGCCATGCCTGCCAATGCAGCCGAGGTGGCGTCGATGACCGGCACGCCGGCGGCCATCGCCAGCAACCCGGCAAACAGCGTGCCGACCAGGGTGCCCATGAACAGCGAAGCGAAGAACAGTCCGCCACGGAACCCGAAGCCGAGCGAGATGCCCGAGGCGAGGCACTTCAGTGTCAGCAGGCCGCCGATCCAGATCAGGGGCAGGTGGGTGGTCAGGTCCAGGTGCAGTGCGCCATGCCCGGACGACAGCACCTGCGGGCTGGCCAATGCCAGCGGAATCAGCAGCAGGCCGCCCACCACCGGGCGACCCCACAGCGGCAAGGGACTGCGTTTGACCGTGCCTTCGATCGCGGCGATCAGGCGCATCACGGCAATGCCGATCATCGCGCAGCAGCAACCGAGCAGGCCGTAGATCGCATAGTCGGCCGCGCGCACGTCGATGGTCGATGCCGCCGGCAGCAGATAGGCTTCCACGCCGGCCTGGTCGGCAACGAAGGCGCCGGCCAGCGCGGCCACCGCAACCGGTGCCAGTGCGGCCGGGGTGTATGCACCGATGACGATCTCGAAGGCATAGAACGCCCCGGCAAGCGGCGCGCCGAAGGCAGCGGCGATCGCACCCGCTGCACCGGCCCCGACCAGGATGCGCACGTCGTTGCGGCGCAGGCGCATCACCCGGCCCAGCTGCGAACCACTGCCAGCACCCATCTGGGTGTAGGAAGCCTCCAGCCCGACCGAAGCACCGCAGCCATTGGAAACCAGGGTCTGGGTCAGCACGATCAGGTTGTCGCGCATCGACATGCGGCCGCCATGCAGCGCATTGGCTTCCACTGCATCGAGCAGTGGACGCTTCAGGCGGGTGGCGGCAAGACTGACCAGGCCCACCACCAATCCGCCCACCGGCAGCACCAGCAGCGCCGTCCACGCCAGCGAGGGCAGGGAACTCAGGCGCATGCCTTCGTCCAGGCCGTACAGGACACGTTGCAGGCTGCGCGCCAGGCCGGCCTGCAGAAGGGTCAGGCCGCCGGCAATCAGGCCTACCAGCAGGGCAAGCGCGATGAACCACAGGTCGCTGCCACGCAGGCGCAGGCGCAGGCCCTGGAAGGCCAGATGCAGGCGCGATGGCGAAGCGGTGGAAGACATGGTGGCGGCATGATACGCCGCCACCGTGAGCACTACCGTCACCGGATCAGGCGGCTGCCCTGATCAGAAGCGGTAGCGGCCCTGCACGTAGAAGGTGCGCGGCGCGGCCACCATGCGCCCGGCATTGCCGTCCACATTGCGGGTGTACCAGCGCTTGTCGGCCAGGTTGTTCACGCCCAGCGCGATCTCGCTGTCACCCAGTCCCGGCACCTGCCAGGCGACCTGTGCATTCCACAGGCGCACGCCGGGAACGCGGCCCACGCGCGCATCGGCGGTCTCGTCCCAGGTGTTGGCGGCATCGGAGAACTGCCCGCTCTGGTGTGTGCTGGATACATTGAAGGTCCAGCCCGCCAGTGCATAGCGTGCGCCGACGCTGTCGGTATCGCGCGAGTAGAACGGCACGTCCAGCCCGCGGTTGTCGCCGGACTGCTGGATCGCCTGGGTCCAGGTGTAGTTGGCGTACAGCTCCAGCCCGGCCAGCGCGCCGTCCTCGGCGAAGCGGTACTCCACGGCGCTTTCCACGCCCTTGTGGTCGGTGGCACCAATGTTCTGGAACGTGGGCGGGGTGATGCCCGGCACCTGCAGGATCTGGTTGTCGAAGCGCATCTTGAACACGGTCACTTCCGCGCGCAGTGCACCGTCCTGCCAGCGCGCACCGAGCTCGGCGGTCCTGGCCACCTCCGGGTTCAGCGGGTTGCTGGCGCTCTGCGAGTTCAGCTGGATGTTCTGCACCGGCCCGAACGAGGTGGTGTAGTTGCCGAACACGGTCAGCTGCGGGGTCAGCAGGTAGGCGATGTTCAGCGAGGGCAGTGCCTTGTCGTTGCGGCTGCTGAAGGTTGCGGTGCCACCGGCCTGGCGGCGGTCCATGTCGATCCACTCCATGCGCACGCCGGGAGTGATCCGCCACTGGCCGATGGCGATGCGGTCGTCGACGTAGAACGAATGCGCGTCGGTAGCGTTGTCGAAGCGGTTGGTGACACTGGCCGCGCCAGTGCGGCGGGTCACGGTGTAGCTGCGGTCGTTGCCACGCTCGCGCAGGAAGCGGTAGCCGGCGGTGATGTCGTGCACGCTGCTGCCCCAGTGCAGGCGCTGGGTGTAGCGGGGCTCGATGCCGAGCACGCGGTAGTTGCGCGGCTGCACGGTAATCTGCGTGTTGGCGGCATTGATCAGCGCGCTGGCCCGGGTGCTTTCGTTGTAGTACGCCAGCACTTCGAACTCGCTGTTTTCAGAAAGCGTGTTGGTGTAGCCCAGGTCGATGCCGGTGCGGTGGCCCTTCCAGAAATCGGTGGGACGGGTGTTCTGGAATGGATCGGCTTCATACTGCCCGCGGGTCAGGCCACCGGGCGTGAGCGAGCGCACGTCGTAGTAGGACAGCTTGGCGCGAAGCTCCTGCTGGGCGTCGATGGCATAGGCGAACTTCAGTGCCAGATCGTTGAAACGATCATCGCTGCCCTGGCGCCAGCCGCGGCCGTCCTGCCCGGAATACAGCAGGGCCGCGCCGAGGCCATTGTCGGCGGTGCCGCCGAGGAAGGCGTTGTACTGGGTGCTGTCACCGCCACCGTGGTCGTAGGCGCTGTAGCGCACGCCCGCCTCGCCGTGCAGGCCGCCCCCGGTGGGAATGGCGCGGGTGCTGAAATTGATGATGCCGCCGACGTTCTGCGGGCCATAGCGCACCGCACCGCCGCCGCGCACCACATCGATCGATTCGATGTTGGCCAGGCTGGTGGGAGCAAATGACAGCTGCGGCTGGCCGTACGGCGCCACCGCCAGCGGCACGCCATCCAGCAGCACGGTGGAGCGTGGCGAGTAGCGGCCGGTCAGGCCGCGCACGCCGATGTTCAGCGACACCGAGCTGCCGGCGGTGCCGGAATTGTCGATGACCTGCACGCCGGGAATGCGGCGCATGGCATCACCCAGGCTGGCCGCGCCACTGGCTTCAATACGCTGGCGGTCGACCACGGTCCGGGCACCGGCGAAGCTTTTGACGCTGTCGTGCAGGCCGGTGCCCAGCCAGCTTCCGGAAACCTGGATGCTGTCCAGCGTGGTGGCGCCGTCCTGGGCGGAGGCCGCCCCGTTGAACAGGCACAGGGCGAGGGCGGCGGCCAGGGGCGGGCAGGCCGGTTGCGGGGCGCGGATGGGCATCGGGCAGGGTCGTGGAAGGTCGCAAATGAGAATTATTGCTGATTCCATTCGCTATTGGAATCTGGGTCGGTTCAGCCGTTTGGCCGGGTGATAAAGTGGTGGATTGCTTCCTGACCCGCCGAGAACCGCCATGTCTACTGCTGCTTTCTACCCCGTCGGAACCCCTGGACAGCCGTGGGGCGCGGCGGAACGGGAGCAGTGGCGGGCGCGCCAGCAGCGTCTGCGCCGCTATGACCAGGACGTGCTGCCGCGCATCGAGGCACTGGCCGACCGTTTCGACACGGTGGCCTATGGCCAGCTCGACTACGCCGGCGAGACCTACACCCTGTTCGCACTGCGCAGCCACGACTGGAACCCGGCACTGCCGGCCGCGCTGGTCACCGGCGGCGTGCATGGTTACGAAACCAGCGGCGTGCTGGGTGCGCTGGAATTCCTCGAAAATCATGCGGCGCGCTACGCTGGCAAGGTCAACCTGCTGGTTGCGCCGTGCGTGAACCCATGGGGCTTTGAGCGCATCAACCGCTGGAACTTCGATGCGATCGACCCGAACCGCAATTTCCGCGCCGATGGCCCCGCCCGCGAATCCACCGCACTGATCGAACTGATTGCGCCGTACAAGGGCCAGTTCGTGTTGCACATCGACCTGCACGAAACCACCGACAGCGATGAGAGCGAGTTCCGCCCGGCGTTGGCCGCGCGCGATGGCAAGCCCTTCGAACCGGGTCTGATTCCCGACGGCTTCTACCTGGTGGATGACAGCGCCAATCCGCAGCCGGCCTTCCAGCAGGCGGTGGTGGCCGAGGTCGAGAAGATCACCCATATCGCGCCAGCCGACGACAAGGGCGAGATCATTGGTTCACCGGTGGTCGCGCACGGGGTGATCGAGTACGCGTTGATCCCCTTGGGCCTGTGCGCGGGCATCACCGGCGCGACGTACACCACCACCACCGAGGTCTACCCGGACAGTCCGCGCGCTACGCCGCAGCAGTGCAACGACGCCCAGGTGGCCGCCGTGTGCGCGTCGCTGGATTACGCGCTCGCCAACCCGTGATCTGCTGACCTGCTGTGCATCCACGCATGGCGTGGATCTGCTTCAGCGCGCAGTAGATTCACGCCATGCGTGGATGGGGTGTGGTTGAAGCATCACCCCAATGCTTCGGCCCACCACAGGGCCGCCGGGCCCGGCGGCGTGTCGCGGCGCCAGACCAGGTCGCTGTGGATGCGCCGCGGCCACCCGGGCACGCGCAGCTCGTGCAGGCGGCCACGGTCATAACGCTGCACCAGTGCGCGTGGCAGCTCGGCCCAGCCGATGCCGTCCTCGGCCATCTCCATCACCATCAGGTAGTCCGAGGCGGTCCACGCCAGGCCGTTGATCGGCGGTGCGTGGTCGACCTGCGCGCTCAGCCGCACCTGCCGATGCCGCGCCAGCTGGGCGGCGGCGCGCACGCCTGCACCTGCCAACGGGTGGTCGCTGGCCACGTACACCGCCAGTTCGCTGTGATGGGCCAGCGGCTGCGCCACCAGCGCATCGGGATACTGCGCCTGGCGTGGCAGCAGCCCCAGCCCGGCGCGGCCATGCTCGATCAGTTCCAGCACGTCCTGGCCTTCGGCATCCAGCCATTCCAGCTCGATGTCCGGGAAGGCTTCAGCAAAACGCTGCAGCAGGCGCTGCGATGGTTCCAGCTGATAGACATCGGAAAACACCAGCGCCAGCCGCGGTTCGAGCGGGGCGGCCAGGCGCACGCTCAGGTGCTGCAGCCGCGCGTCGGCGGCAAGGATCTCCTGCGCGTGGCCGAGTACCTGCCGGCCGGCCTCGGTCAGCTGTGGATAGCGGCCGCTGCGGTCGAACAGGACCATTCCCAGATCGGCTTCCAGGTGCGCGATCGCGGTGCTCACCGTGGACTGCGTCTTGCGCAGCCGGCGCGCCGCCGCCGAGAACGAGCCCAGCGCCGCGGCTTCGACAAAGGCCTGCAGGGATTCGGGAGAGTAGGGCATTGATCCATCGCTCCTGTCGATGGAATCCATTTTGATACCGCCGTAAAAGACGATGATACTGGCCGCCGTCGCCCCTGTCTGCGGGGGCGTTCCAGATCCTCCACGCCCGGCGTGGATACACAGATGGCGGGGCGCGGTCCCCGTCCGGCAAGGAGCTTCATATGTCCCGTACTTTTCCCGCCCGTGGCGCATTGATCGCCTGGGCCTGCCTGACCGTGGCGATCGTCGCCGAAGTGGTCGGCACCTCGTTCATGGCCCATGCCGCCCGTGATGGCGGCTGGACCGGGTATCTGGTGATGGCCGCCGCGTTGGCGCTGTCGTACTTCTTCCTGGCGCAGTCGGTGCGTCGCATTGCGGTGGGCGTGGCCTACGCAGTCTGGGAAGGCCTGGGCCTGACCCTGCTGACCGTGGTCGGCATCAGCGTATTCGGCGAAAGCCTGTCGCTGCAGCAGCTGGCCGGGTTGCTGCTGGCCGTGGCCGGCATCGTCTGCGTCACCCTCGGGGAGGCACACTGATGAATACCCTGGCGTTGTTTTTCGTGATCTGTTCGGCGCTGATCGACGTGGCTGCCAACATGATGGTGGCCAAGTCCGATGGCTTCCGCCGCTGGCGCTGGGGCGTGGGCGCCATCGTGCTGGTCTGGATTGCTTTCGCGCTGCTGGGGCAGGCGGTGCGGTACATGGATCTGGCAACCGCCTATGCGATGTGGGGCGCGATCGGTGTGATCGGCACGGCCACCTGTGGCCGCCTGTTGTTCGGCAACCGGCTGCGCCCGATCGGCTGGGTCGGCATCGCGCTGGTGACCACGGCGGTGCTGCTGCTGAGTACCGCATGATCCTGCGCTGATTGCAGCGCGGTGTGGGCTGGTCGACACTGCACTTCCTTCTTCGATCGGATGCGCGCATGTTCAGTCACATCACTGTTGGCACCAACGATATCGACGTCGCCCGCCGCTTCTACGATGCGCTGTTCACGGCGCTGGGTGCGCGCGTTGGCGTGGCCGACGAGAAGGGCCGGCTGGTGTACTTCAAGGACGGCCGCATGTTCATCGTCACCCCGCCGATCGACGGGCAGGCGGCCTGCCATGCCAACGGTGGCACCATCGGCTTCACCCTGGACAGCCCGCAGGCGGTGCATGCCTGGCAGGACGCCGGCACCGCCCATGGCGGCACCGCGATTGAAGATCCGGCCGGTGTGCGGCAGATGGCGGGACGCCAGTTGTACCTTGCCTACCTGCGCGACCCGGATGGCAACAAGCTCTGCGCCGTGCATGTGATGGGCTGAAATCCCGGCGCAGGACGCAGTCTGTCGTAATCGACCCAGGATGGCCCGGGCGCCCGGTGCGGCCACTGGCACTGCAGGCGCGCGCGTAGCATGGAACGACGGCCGATCGTGCCTGCGCAGTGCTCCCACTTCATGCTTTGTCCACTGCGGTTCATCCAGAATCGGTCGGCTTACCTTCTGATCGAACCGGAGATGGCTGCCCATGGAAGCACTGGAGCCTCAACATCAGCCGGTGCGCACCCTGCGGCCTGTCTTCGCCTTCGCGGCGATCATCGTCGTTGCGTTCGCACTGTTCGTCAGCCTGTTCCCGCTCGGCGCGGGCCGCCTGCTGGTCAAGGCCCAGGACTGGGCCGCGCTCAACGTGGGCTGGTACTACCTGCTGGCGATGACCCTCTACCTGGTGTTCGTGGTCGGCGTGGCGTTGTCCAAGTATGGCGGCATCAAGCTCGGTGCCGACCATGACGAACCGGAATTCAGCTATCTGTCCTGGGCGGGCATGCTGTTCGCTGCGGGCATCAGCATCACCTTGTTCTTCTTCTGTGTTTCAGAGCCGCTGACCCACTACCTGCAGCCGCCGCAGGGCGACCCCGCTGCGGGTGAAGCCGGCGCGCGCCAGGCCATGCAGCTGCTGTTCCTGCACTGGGGCCTGCACGGCTGGGGCGTGTTCGCGCTGGCGGCGATGGCGATGGCCTATTTCGCCTACCGCCACAACCTGCCGCTGGCACTGCGTTCTGCGTTGTATCCGCTCATCGGCAAGCGCATCAACGGGCCCATCGGTTACACCGTCGATGCACTGGGCATTGTGGCCACCGTGTTCGGCATCGGTGCGGACATGGGCTTTGGCGTGCTGCATCTCAATGCCGGCCTGTCGCATCTGTTCAACGTGCCGCACTCGAACTTCGTGCAGATCGTGCTGGTGGTCAGCATGATGGGTGCGGCGGTGGCCGTGGCTGTTTCCGGTGTGGAGAAGGGCGTGCGCTGGATGGCCAACATCAACATGCTGCTGGCCATCGCGCTGGTGCTGTTCATGCTGTGCGCCGGCCCCACCCAGTACCTGCTCAGCACGCTGATGCAGAACCTGGGCGACTACCTGGGCAGCGTGGTCGGCAAGAGTTTCGACGTCTACGCCTATGGCGGGCGCCCGGAATGGCTGGGCGGCTGGACGGTGTTCTACTGGGCCTGGTGGATCGGCTGGGCACCGTTTGTCGGCCTGTTCATCGCCCGCATCTCGCGTGGCCGCACCATCCGCGAATTCGTGTTCGGCGTGCTGCTGATTCCGCTCGGCTTCACCCTGGCGTGGCTGTCGATCTTCGGCAACAGTGCGCTGGACCAGGTGCTGCACCATGGCCAGCAGCAGCTGGCGCAGCTGGCGGTGGATGATCCACCGACGGTGCTGTATGCGCTGCTGGACGGCTACCCGTGGAGCAAGGCGGTGATCGCGGTGACCGTGCTGGTCAGCTTCATCTTCTTCGTGACATCGGCCGACTCCGGCGCGGTGGTGCTGTCCACGCTGTCTTCGCATGGCGGCGCCCCGGAAGACGATGGCCCGCGCTGGCTGCGGGTGTTCTGGGGCGCGGTGATCGCCGTGCTGACCGCCGGCCTGCTGCTGGCCGGCAATATCGATGCGCTGAAATCAGCCGTGGTGCTCGCCTCGTTGCCGTTCTCGGCCGTGCTGCTGTTGATGATGTGGGGGCTGACACGCGCCTTCAGCGACGAGTCGCACCGCAAGCGCGCGCAGCAGTTCAGGCCGTCTCCGCTGATCGGTGATGATCGCCACCACCAGGGCTGGCGCCAGCGCCTGACCCAGGCCATGCATTTCCCGGTGCGCGACCAGGTGTACCGCTTCATGGATGACACGGTGAAACCGGCGATGGAGGCGGTGGCCGAGCAGCTGCGTGAGCAGGGGTGGGACGTGCAGACACGGTTCGAAGCGGGTGACATGGAATTGTCGGTCAACCATGGCGAGCAGCAGGACTTCCTGTACCGGGTGATCCTCAGTGGCTACCTGACGCCGTCCTTCGCCGCGCAGCAGCTGCGCAACCAGCGTTACTACCGTGCGGAAGTGCATCTGTACGAAGGCAGCCAGGACTACGACCTGGTGGGCTACAGCCGCAAGCAGATCATCAACGACATCATCAGCCAGTACGAACGGCACCTGCAGTTCCTGCACCTGAGCCGTTGATGCCGCCACGCCGGGCAGGGCCCTTGCCTTTGGTGGGTGCGGACCGTGGGTCCGCACACTCCAGTAGAGCCGAGCCCACGCTCGGCTCTTATCTCTTGCGACTCTGGCACCTTAGGTGCCGAGAGCCCGGCGCGGGCGACCGTTCGGCTCTAGGTCTTCTCGATCGCTCTGTAGCAAGGATCTCCGCGCC
>NZ_JBRRDR010000048.1:0-34757 GCF_056759755.1 Stenotrophomonas sp. STEN046 | reverse complement strand
GGGGGGTGGGGCGGGGGGGGGGGGGCGTGGGGGGGGGGCGGGGGGGGGGGGGCGCGGCGCCGCCGCCCCGCCTCCGCCCCCCCCCCCCCCCCCCCCCCCCCCCCCCCCCCCCCCACTACCCCGATGATTCAGCGCTGCGACGGGCCCCAGTAACCCAGGTCCTTGCGGATCTGCAGGTCGCGCACCCAGCTGCCAAATGGCTTGCGACGCAGCACGCCCATCTCACCGGACAGGAAATCCTCGGTCGCTGCGATCACCCGTTCGCTGGACAGGCCATCGCGGTAGGGGTGGATGGCATCGGCATAACGCACGATCTCAGCCTGCAGTGCCGCATCCGGGTGCAGCGCGCGCTGCAGCATTGCCGGCAGCTGTGCCGGGTCGTCGAAATCGATCATGTGCGGCTTCGGCACGCGGTTGCGGAAGGTCACCACCGGCTTGTGCTGGACGATGAACTCCGAAACGATCGAGGAGGTATCCGACACCAGCACGTCGGCAGCACGCTGGGCGGCCACCACCTGCTCAGGCTCGATGAAGCGCGCATTGGCCCCGGCCAGGGCGCGGTAGCGTTCGAACAGTTCCGGCGGGCATTTGGGGTGCAGGGTCAGCAGCCAGTAGTGCTGCCCGGCCGCGATGTCCGCTGCGATCTGCGCATGCAGGTGCGGGGCGGCACTCAGGCGTTCGGTGAAGGTGGACCCGAACAGGATCAGCGGGCGCCCACCGGCAGCAGCGCGCAACGCGGCGCTTTCGCCTGCATCGTCCTGGAACAGCGGGTCCAGCTTCGGCCAGCCGGTTTCAGCCACGGCGAAGTGGCCCTGCAACGCGGCGATCTCACGGAACGGCGCGGTGGTGGCCGGGCCCTGGGTGCAGTACAGGTCGAACATGCCGCGCACCCGGAAGTGGCCGCGCGCGCTGTCGCGCTTTTCCACGTTGAAGCCATGGAACAGCTGCACCTTGGCCCCCGACAGGAAGGTCGGCACCCAGTTGGCCGCGCTGAACACCGCCCGCGGGCGCATCGCCAGGGCCTGTTTCAGGCCGATGTTCGGCACGCCGGGCAACGCGCTGCCGGCCGCACCATCTTCGAACCAGGCCGCCACTTCCTGACCGGAAGCGTGCAAGGCCTGCACCAACGGGGCGAGAATAGGCAGCGCATAGCGCTCCGTCGCAAACAACAGGTACCCGGCCATCATGTCCTCCACGACCGCTCCCATCGAACGGCCTCGCATCTCGGCGTGCATTATCGCGTTCAACGAGGCCGGGCGCATCGGCGACTGCCTGGCCTCGCTGTCCTTCTGCGATGAGATCGTCGTGGTCGACTCGCACTCCACCGATGCCACCGTGGCCCTTGCCGAGGCGGCGGGCGCCCGCGTGCTGCAGCGGCACTTCGATGGCTTCCGCAGCCAGAAGGCGTACTGCGTGGAGCAGGCCCGGCATGACTGGGTGCTGTGCCTGGACGCCGATGAGCGCATCAGCCCGGAACTGCGCACGGCCATCGAGCAGGCCCGGGACGGCCGCTTCGCCGGCCACGCCGGCTACCGCTTCGCCCGCCTGTCAGAGTATTTCGGCAGGTTCCTGCGCCACGGCAATGCCTACCCGGACCGGGTGCTGCGACTGTTCGACCGCCGCCAGGGCGGCTGGCGCGGCAAGCGCGAGATCCATGAAGCGGCCAGCGTGGACGGCCCGGTCGGTACCCTGCGCGGAGACCTCATCCACTACCCGTACCGCTCGCTGCAGCAGCAGCTGGCCAAGACCGAGAAGTACGCCCGGATGATGGCCGAGCACGAGTTCGCGCGCGGCAAGCGCGCCACGCTGGGCAAGCTGGTGCTGGCGCCGGCCTGGCGGTTCTGGCGCGGGTTCCTGTTCCGTGGCGGCTTCCGCGACGGCTGGCATGGCCTGGTATACGCCTATGTGCGCGCCAACTACGTGCGCCAGAAGACCATCATGCTGTGGATGCTGGGCAACGGCCAGGCCGTGGCCGACCCGCCGAAGCCCTGAGCGGGCAGGCCGCGCTGCGTATTCGCCGGGCATGGCCCGGCGCCGCCGTTCGCCCGCGATGCCGGGTCAGCAACCGCTGCGCGCGCGGTAGCGTGCCCCTTCCACGATCGACAGGCCTGCCAGCAGGCCCACGATGGTGACGTAGAAACTGGCGGTCATCTGGTGCGCGAACATGGACTGGGTCAGCCCGCACAGGATATAGGACACCACCACCATCACCCCGGCGGCGGCCGGGCCACGGAACGTGCTGTGCCCGCTGCGCCGATGCAACCGCACGAACACCCACAGCGGTACGCCGTACACGGCCAGCAGCAACAGCAGACCCGGTACGCCCTGGGTTGCCGCCCACTCGGCCACATCATTGTGGGCATGGCCCAGGTGGCAACGCGGCTCCTGTGGATCCTCGCGGCAGATCGGTACCCGCTGCATGGCGTTGTCGAAATGGCCAACGCCCACCCCGATCAGCGGGTGATCGAGGAAGGTCTCCCATGCCACCTGCAGGCGCTCGACGCGGGCCCCGGCCGAAGAATCGCTGTCGCCCTGCTCCATGCGCTGCACATCGCTGTGCAGTTCGGTCAGCCGCACCTGCTGGCGCAGCCCCGGCACCGAAAGCAGCAGCGTCGCGCCGATGGCCAGCATCCCGGCCAGCACCGACAGGCGCGCCGTGCCGGTGCGCCAGCGCAGGCTCAGCGCCAGCACCACCAGCAGCGCCAGCAACGCGGCGAATACGCCCCGGCTGCCGGTCAACACGATGGTGCCGCAACCGGCGGCCATGCCGACGATCACCAGTGACCAGCGTCGCGAAGGCCGGCAGAACACCAGCAGCACCATCAACATCAGCACGATGTCGGCCAGCACGATGGCATTGGTGGACAGTTCCGCACGCGGTGCGCCGCCCAGCACCTGCAGCAATGACAACGCAAACGTACCCAGCAGGCCTGCCAAGGCGCCGCGCCACAACCAACGCATGTCCGGGCGCAGCGCACCCACCCACAGCACGATCCATGGGATCACCAGGAACCGCGAGCGGTTGTCGACATCACGCAGGCCGTGCTCGAACACCACCATCGACAACACGCCCAGGGCCAGCACCGCCAGCATCAGCCAGGTCAGCACCCGGATCGGCTGCGTATCCAGATGACGCGCACGCCACAGCAGCTCCGGCACCATCAGCGTGGTCACCAGCAGCACCAGGCCATACGGCAGCAGGTTGATCGGCAGCGTCAGCACCAGCGCGGGCATGCAGAACAGGCCGATCTGCGCCAGCCAATGCGCTGCGCGCGCGCGACCGCCAACAGGTACACCCAGCGGATCGCCGACGGTGGATTCCAGGTTGTGCTGTGAAGCTGCCACGTCGAGAGATTTCGCTACGATCCTGCGGAATGAAAGGAATCGCCGGCAGGGCCGATCCCACACTGACGTTTTACTGCCTTTGCGAGCGCTTGGGCAGTCTGGACAAGCGCAGACCAGAGTGGTTATTCCTCACGCTGCAACGTCCGTTCACGTTCGCGCTCGGCGGCACTGGCCACGCACACGCCCTGTACCGCCACCGCCGGCACCAGCCACCAACGGCGACGGTTGGCGATACCGGCCAGTTCTGCACGACTGCGGTCGATGCAGGGCAGCAGTGCGTCTTCGTGGACCAGCAACCAGCGCCGCTGGGGCGCCAGCTGCTGCCATTCCACGGCGGCGGCCAGCTGCTCGTCCCAGGGTTCATTGAAACCGAAGGTCGCCGCCGGGCGGTCGGCCATCAGCAGGTTCTGTTCCTTCCAGGCCACCAGTCCCAGTTCGGCATCGGCGCCGATGCGCTGGCCGGTGTGCTGCATCAGGCCACGGGCGGAGCTTGAATCATTCAGCACCGGATAGCCGACCAGGCTGTACAGCACCCATATCGCGGTCAACGTCGAGACCAGCGCCAGCTGGCGGCGGCCACGACCAAACAACATCAGGCTGGCCACACCCCAGCCGCCCATCGCCAGCGCGGCCCACGCCAGGGCGTTCATTTCCCCGTCGCCAATGCCACGGGTCTGCATCAGGCGGACTTCAAACCCCGGTTTGCCGATCAGCGCGGCCGCACCGGCAGCCAGCGTTCCCAGTGCCAGCAGCAGGGTAAAGGCCCCCAGCACCCACTGCACATCACGCCGGCGCAGCAGGCCCGGCAGCAGCGGTGCCAGCGCCAGGCAGAACATCGGCAGCGCCGGCAGGATGTAGACATCGCGCTTGCCGTTGGGGATTGAGAAGAACAGCACGATCAGCGCCCACCAGCCCAACAGCAGCAGATAGCGCGCATCGCGACGCTGCAGGCGTCGGCGCCAGGCCGGAATCGCCCACGGCAACGCCAGGAAAGCGGGTATCCACATCGACGGCATGGTGCCCAGGAAGTACCACCAGGGCTGGTGGTGGTCCCACGACTGCGCATAGCGCTTGGCCGTCTGCCGGAACAGGATGTCGTCCATGTAGGCCAGGTATTCGCCGGACCGGGTCGCCAGGGCGGTCATCACCATCGGCACCAGCCACAGCGCGATCGCCAGCAGGAACGCCAGCGGCGCCAGCCAGAAGCGCGGATCGCGGGCGTGCAGGCGCAGCCGCGGCCAGCCCAGCGCCGAGCCGATCACCGCCGGCACGATCATCAACAGCGCAATCACCCCCACGCCCTTGGTGATCACCCCGATGCCAGCGAAGAACCAGCCCAGCCACCACCATCGCCAGGCAGGGCCCAGCAGCAGATGGCGCAGCAGGCCGTAGTTGGCCAGGGTGATGAAGAACACCACCAGCGGATCGATCTGCGCCTTCTTCGACTGGAAGGTGAAATGCAGGGCGAACAGCAGCGCCCAGCCGGCGTACAGGCCGACCTGCCGTGTCCACAGCCGCCGGCCCAGATCAACCACGCACCACAGCGTGCCGAGGGCGGCGATCAGCGACGGCAGCAGGAACGCCACCCGCCAGTTGCCGACCACGCTGTACAGCGTGGCCTGCCACCACATCAGCATCGGCGGCTTGTCCGAGTACAGCTCCAGGCCGCGGTGCGGGAACAGCCAGTCACCGCTGTCCACCATCTGCTTTGCCACCAGGGCGAAGCGCGGTTCGTCCGAGGGCCAGGGGTCTCGCAGTCCCAGGCCGGTCCCCAACACCAGCAGGGCCATCACGACGAACAACCATGTCTGGCGTGACGCACGGGTTTTCAGCATGGGAGCTCGGACAGCGGGAAGGTCAGCCCTTTTTTAGCAGACGCGCGTAGAAAAATCCGTCAGCGTCGTCTTCACCGGGCAAGCGCTGGCGCGCGATACCGTCACAATCCAGACCGAAAGCGTCATCCAGCGCGACAGCCTCCGCATCCGCGTGCCACTTCAGGAAGCCCTTTACCTGATCGATATTCTCGGCCTTGAGGATCGAACAGGTGGCGTACAGCAGCACGCCGCCCGGGCGCAGCATCGACCAGCAGGCCTCCAGCAACCGGGCCTGGATGCCGACCAGCGCATCGATGTCCTCGGCGCGACGATGGAACATCACATCCGGCTGCCGGCGGATGACGCCCGTGGCCGAACACGGCGCGTCCAGCAGGATCGCGTCGAACGGGACGCCGTCCCACCACGCGCCCGGATCACTGGCATCGGCCACCTGGATCTGCGCGCCCTCGCCCACACCGGTGCGGGTGAAGGTGTCCTTGGCGCGGGCAAGGCGACGCGCGTCGATATCCAGCGCCAGCAGGCGCAGGCTGGGGTCACGTTCCAGCAGGTGCGCCGACTTGCCACCCGGGGCCGCACAGGCATCGAGCACGCGGCTGCCGGGCGGCGGCGCCAGCGCATCGGCCGCACACTGCGCCGACAGATCCTGCACCGACAGCGCGCCTTCGCCGAAGCCGGGCAACTGGTTCACCGGAACCGGTACGGCCAGGCGCAACGCATCAGCGCTCAACGGGCTGCTTTCTGCAGCAATGCCGGCTTCCTGCAGCGCCGCCAATGCCTTGTCCCGGCCGCCGTGCTGGCGGTTGGCGCGCAACCACAGGGGTGCCGGCTGCAGGCTGGCGGCGAACACCGCCTCGGCCTGCGTTGGCCAATCGCGTTCAACGGCCTCGGCCAGCCACACCGGGAATGCATCGCGGGCCGGCTGTTCCGGGAAGCCTTCGCGCTGGGCGCGGCGCAGGATTGCGTTGACCAGGCCGGCCTGGCGTTCGCGGCCGAGCGCACGCGCAGCATCGACCGTGGCCGACAGCGCCGCATGCGCAGGCAGTTCCAGAACGTCCAGCTGGGCAAAGCCCACCATCAACAGTGTGCGCAGGTCCGCATCGCGGTCCGACAACGGCTTCTGCATCCAGTTCTGCAGGGCCACGTCATAGCTGCTGCGACGGCGCAGCACCGCAAAACACAAGGCTTCCAGCAGCGCGCGGTCGCGGGTGTCGCTCAGCTTGGGCAGGGCCCAGGCCAGCTCGGCCTTGAGTGAGCGGCCACGGGTGAACACCTGCGCCAGTACGCGTGCGGCCAGCATGCGGGTGGCCGCGCCGGGCGCCGCCTTGGCGATCGAGAAATCGTTCGGCTTGCTCACCGGTTACGCCCCCACGCGCAGGTCGCGACGGGCATTGAGGTAGTCGGCGGCGGTGATCGCCTTGCCGCCTTCCCGCTGCAGCACGCGCAGGCGCAGTGCGCCCTGCCCGCAGGCGATGTCGATGCCGTCGCGGCCAGCTGCCAGCACCGTGCCCGGTGCCTGGCCGTGATCCAGCTCAAGCGCCACTGCGCCATGGATGCGCACACGCTCGCCGGCCAGCTGCGCCTCGGCAATAGGCCAGGGGTTGAACGCGCGCACCGTGCGTGCCAGCACGCCGGCATCCTGCGTCCAGTCCAGCCTCGCCTCGGCCTTGTCCAGCTTGTGCGCATAGGTCACGCCCTGCTCCGGCTGCGGCCGGGCGACCGGCTTGATACCGGCACGCAGCAGGCCGAGGCCATCAGACAACACCTGCGCACCGAGTTCGGCCAGCTTGTCGTGCAGCTGGCCACCGGTATCGGTGGCGCTGATCGGCAGTTCCTGGTGCAGCAGCACCGGGCCGGTATCCAGGCCCGCTTCCATCTGCATCAGGCAGATGCCGGTCGTCTCGTCGCCGGCCTGGATCGCGCGCTGGATCGGCGCGGCGCCACGCCAGCGCGGCAGCAGCGAGCCATGCACGTTCCAGCAACCGTGGGTGGGGATGTTCAGCACGGCCCTGGGCAGGATCAGGCCGTAGGCCACCACCACCATCAGGTCCGGCTGCAGGTCGCGCAGCTGCTGCTGGGCCGCTTCATCCTTCAGCGATTCGGGCTGGTACACCGGGATGCCGCGGGCGACCGCTTCCAGTTTCACCGGCGACGGCGCCAGACCGCGGCCACGGCCAGCCGGACGATCCGGCTGGGTGTAGACAGCGACGACCTCGTGATGGCGCGCAGCCGCGCGCAGCGACGACACCGCGAATTCCGGCGTACCGGCAAAGACAATCCTCATGGCAACCCCACTTGCAGGATGAAATCGTGCAGGAAAAAAAAACGGCGCCGTCGGCCGGCGCCATGCAGCCTGCGCAACACGCGCAGGCACGAGCCACCCGTGGGGCGGCCCGGATAGGCGATCACGCCACGTGCTTGCGCTGCTTGGCCAGCTTCTTGCGGACCATCTCGCGCTTCAGCGGCGACAGATAGTCGATGAACAGCTTGCCGTCCAGGTGATCCATCTCGTGCTGCACGCACACCGCCAGCAGGCCATCGGTACTCAGTTCCTGCGGCTGCCCCTGGCGGTCCAGGAACTTCACGGTGATGGTGTCGGCGCGGGTCACGTCGGCGAAGATGCCAGGCACCGACAGGCAGCCTTCCTGGTACACCTGGCCCCCGTCCTTGGCGACGATTTCCGGGTTGATGAACACCCGCGGTTCGTTCTTCTCTTCGCTCACGTCGATGACCATGAAGCGCTGGTGCACGTCCACCTGGCTGGCGGCCAGGCCGATGCCGGGGGCGTCGTACATGGTCTCGAACATGTTGTCGAGCAGTTCCTGGAACGCCGGCGTGGTCACTTCGGCGGCATCGATCAACGCAGCCTTGGTACGCAGGCGCGGATCGGGGAACTCGAGGATGGGGAGCAGAGCCATTGCATTTTCCGGGGTTGGGGCCGGGATACGCCGGCATACGTCGCAGATTCTAGCTCCAACGCTTGCCTTGCGCCCCGGTTTCTGGACTATAGTGCGCGAACCTGTTGGGGAATCAGGGCTTCACACCTATGTTGCTTCGTTTTCGTACGGTCATCGCCGCGGCGATGCTGACCGTGACTGCCTATGCTACCGCCGTGGAAGTGAATGGCGGGCACCCGGACACCTATGTGGTCCGCAAAGGGGACACGCTGTGGGACATCGCAGGACGTTTCCTGCAGAAACCCTGGCTGTGGCCGGAAATCTGGCAGGCCAATCCACAGGTCGCCAATCCACACCTGATCTATCCCGGTGATGTGCTCAGCCTGGCCTACCTGGACCGCGTGACGGCCCAGCCCGGTCCGCGTCAGGAAGCGCCGGTCACCGGCGTGCCGCTGGCACAGGTCGAGCCGTTCCTGAAGCAGCTCAGCGTTGTCGACAGCATCGAACAGCTGCCCTACGTGGTCGGCCTGGAAGACAACCGCCTGCGCGCTACCGGTGGCCAGACCGCCTATGTCCGCCTGGCCGATGCGCAGGCCGGGCAGCGCTGGGCCGTGGTCCGCCCGACCGTGCGCTACGCCCAGCCCAAGCCGACCGAGGACCTGACCGCCAACGGCGATGTCACCCCCGGCAGCGGCAACATGTGGAAGGCCTTCAACGCCCCCAACCACCGCCGTGGCGTGCTGGGCTACGAACTGGCCCAGGTCGGCACCGGCACCATCACCAAGGTGGCCGGCGGCAAGACTGAAGCTTCGACCCTGGCACTGGACTCCGACAGTGGCGGCCGCGAAGTGCGGGCGGGCGACCGTCTGGTTCCGATTGAAGCCAAGCCGTACGACCTGCAGTTCTTCCCGCACGTGCCCGCCGCCAGCGTGGAAGGCCTGGACGTGCGCGTGCTGGCGGTAACGGACATGTTCAACGCTGGCGGCCCGCGCGATGTGATCGCGATTTCGGCCGGCCGCACCCAGGGCGTGGACAACGGCACCGTGTTCTCGTTGTGGCGCCAGGGCAGCCACGTGGCCCACCGGATGAAGTATCCGGGGTCTTCGCGCATGGACGATTCGCCCAGCACCGGTGCCGGCCGCGTCAGCCTGCCCGATGAGTACGCCGCACACGCGATGGTGTTCCGTACCTTCGACAACGTCAGCTATGCGCTGGTGATGGAGGGCGTGAAGCCGGTGCACGTGGGGTACAGCGCGTTGCATCCGGACGCGAAGTGACCCCGCAGCGGTAACCTCCGGGGAATCCTGACAGCAGCATCCGAAGGCGCCCTAGGGCGCCTTTGTTGTGTGGCGGCGATAGTCGGGGAATGACCGGACATGAACACGAGGCGCTGCTGCGCCTGCTGATGGCAGGTGGTTCGCTGGCACCGCGACGCGCGCTGCTGCAGACCAGTGGCGATGCCGAATCGGCACTGGCACTGGGCGTCGCAGGCTGGCGGGCGCATGGCTGCACGCCGGAGCAGTGCGCCGCCCTGCAGCGGCCCGATGCCCGCGCCTTGAACGCTGCCGCGCGCTGGCTGCTGGAACCGGGCCACCATCTGCTGGCCTGCAATGACCCGGCCTTGCCGCCCACCCTGCTTGATGTGCCCAACCCGCCGTTGGCGCTGCTGGTGGACGGCGATCCGGCCCTGGCCTGGCGTCCTTCGGTGGCCCTGGTGGGCAGCCGTTCACCCACGCCCGCGGGCCGGGCGCTGGCGGCACGCTTCGCGACCTGCTTCGTCGAGGCCGGATTGGCCGTCACCAGCGGGCTGGCTGCGGGCATCGACGCGGCCGCCCACGTGGCCGCCCTGGAAGCCGGGGGGTGCACGGTGGCCGTGATCGGCACCGGGCCGGACCTGGCGTTCCCGGGCAGCCACGTCCGCCTGCAGGCGCGGATCGCCGCAGAGGGTGCGGTGGTCAGCGAGTACCTGCCTGGCACACCCGCGCGTCCCGGCCATTTTCCCGCCCGCAACCGCCTGGTCGCGGGGCTGGCACTGGCGACGGTGGTGGTCGAGGCGGCGCAGCGCTCCGGCGCCCTGATCACCGCCCGGCTGGCCGCCGAAGCCGGCCGTGAGGTCTGCGCCCTGCCCGGCTCGGTGCTCAACCCGCGTGCGGCCGGCTGCCACCGGCTGATCCGCGAGGGCGCTGCCCTGGTCGAGCGCCCCGAGGAGGTACTGGAACTGCTGGCCCCGGCCCTGCGCCAACAGCTTCCAGGGTTGCAATCGCGGCTGGCCACCCCCACTGAACAGGCAGCGCCGGCGGACCTGCCGGCATGCTGGACGAACGACCCGGACTACCAGCGCTTGTGGCAGGCACTGGACCACGACCCAAGCGGTATGGATTCACTGATCACGCGGTGTGGATTGACGGCGTCGGAGGTGTCCTCCATGCTGCTGGCCATGGAACTTGCGGGGATCGTGGTGTGCGTACACGGCCGCTACTGTCGACGTCCCTAGTTTCTTCACCTCCACAGCGTCGCGCGACGCAGGCCGAGGGGCAATGAAAGAGAGCATCCTGGATGTACTGTTGTACCTGTTTGAACACTATTTCAGCGAAGATGCGGACCTGATCCGTGACCGCGACTCGCTGCAGAATGGCCTGATCCAGGCCGGTTTCAGCCCTACTGAGATCAACAAGGCATTCGAGTGGCTCGATGCCCTGGCAGCGCAGCGACCGAGCGCGGCCCAGGCGCGGGTCGATGGCCCCGTGCGCGTGTATCACGGCCCGGAGCTGGACAAGCTTGACGTGGAATGCCGCGGTTTCCTGCTGTACCTGGAACAGCACGGCATCCTGGATGCCGGCCAGCGCGAGCTGGTGCTGGACCGGGCGATGGCCCTGGACCAGGACGAACTGGACCTGGACGACCTGAAGTGGGTGGTGCTGATGGTGCTGTTCAACCAGCCCGGTGCCGAGGCGGCCTACGCCTGGATGGAAACGCAGATGTTCGTGGACGAGCCAGAACCCCTGCACTGACCGTACACTTGGGGGCCGTGCGCATTCAGGAGCGTCCCCCGTGAGTGAGTGGTTCCATGCAGAAGGCAACCGCCAACAAGGTCCGTTGCCCCCCGAACAGTTGATCGAGCTGTTCCGCAGCAACCAGATCACCCTGGACACCCTGGTGTGGCGCGACGGCTTGCCGCAATGGCAGCCGTTGCGCAGTGTGGTCGACGAACTGGGCCTGATCGTGCCTGCGGTCGAAATGCCCGCTGCAGTTGAAGAACCCGCTGCAGCCGCACCGCCGCCGCCGCCGCCGCCCATCGCGCCGTTGCCGCCCACCCTTCCGCCTGCTTCGCCGTACGCGGCAACGCCGATGGCAACCGCGCCAGCGACGAAGAAGGGCCTGTCCGGCTGCGCGTTGACTGCCATCATCGGCGGCGTGGGGCTGCTTGTGGTGGTGCCGATCCTGGCCATTCTGGCGGCCATCGCGCTGCCGGCCTACAACGACTACACCGTCAAGGCCAAGGTCGCCGGCGCCATCGCTGCGCTGCAGCCGCTCAAGGATGAGGTCCAGCACTTCGCCGACGACCAGGATCGCTGCCCGGGCGCCAACGATGCCGGCTTCCCGGCGACCGACGCGTTTGCCGGCCAGGGCCTGTCGGCCGTGCATATCGGCCGCTTCAACAACGGCCACTGCGGTATCGAAGCGACCCTGTCGGTTCCGGGCAAGAGCCTGGACGGCGATCTGCTGTGGCTCGAGTACGACCGCGACAGCGGACGCTGGGAATGCAGCGGCGAAAGCGACGACAAGTATCTGCCCACGCAATGCCACGGCTGAGCGGCACATCGGGCAACCCACCAAGGACGACCCAACAGGGGACATGCAATGACTGAGTGGTACTACGCCGAAGGGCAGCAACGCCAGGGACCGCTGGCGGTCACCGAGATCCGTCAGCGCTTCCAGCGCGGCCAGTTGACCCTGGACACGCTGGTGTGGCGCGAGGGCATGGGGCAATGGGCACCGTTGCGGCAAATGGTGGACGAACTGGGCCTGCAGACCCTGGCCGATGCCAGCACCACCACCGCCAGTGGTGGTTTCGACCTGCGCAACGACTACGCCGCGATCGACAACGGCACCGCGCCATTGCCCGGTACCGGCGCCCTCAGCAGTTCGCCCTATGACGCGCCCGCGACCGCCGGCGGCGATCACATGCAGCCGGTACAAGGCGGCGAAGTGGTCTTTGCAGGCTTCTGGAAGCGCGTGGCGGCCTACCTCATCGACTATGCCCTGGTGACGGCGGTCACCTCGGTCATCGGCTTCGTTGTCGTTCTGGGCATGGTCGGCATGGCCGGGCTGGCCGATGAGAGCAGCACCGGCGCGATCGCGGCGCAGGTGGTCAACATGCTGATCAGCCTGGCCCTGACCTGCGCCTACTACGCCTGGTTCCACGCCTCCGAGAGCGGCGCCACGCTGGGCAAGAAGGCGGTGGGCATCAAGGTCGTGCGCCCGGGTGGCGAACGCCTGACCCTGGGACGCGCCATCGGCCGCTACTTCGGCTTCATGCTCAGCGGCCTGACCATCGGCATCGGTTACCTGATGGCCGCCTTCACCGATCGCAAGCAGGCCCTGCACGACATGATCTGCGACACCCTGGTGGTGGATCGCTGGGCCTTCACCGACCAGCCGCACCTGCAGCGCCGCGAACTGGGCACGGTGACGGTGGTGGTGCTGGTGATCGGCGGCGTGCTGATGCTGGTGGGCGTGGTGGCGCTGATCGCCCTGGTGGTGATGATGGCCAAGGGCATGAGCTGACGCCCATCCTCACGCCTCCCTGCTTGACAACAGCAGGCCGGGCGTGATTCCTCTAATAAGGAAACCTGAACGCCCGGCACAGTCCCGGGCGTTCAGTTTATTGATTTGCCCGTGGCCGCTTCACTAATGCGGCCGTTTGCTCCACCCTAGCGGCCCTTCCCCGCGGCTTACCCACAGACCCTGCTGCCATGCCCAAGCACCTGCTCATCGTTGAATCGCCGGCCAAAGCCAAGACGATCAACAAATACCTCGGCAAGGACTACACGGTCCTGGCCTCGTATGGGCACGTGCGTGACCTGATTCCGAAGGAAGGCGCAGTCGACCCGGACAACGGGTTCGCCATGCACTACGACGTCATCGAGAAGAACGAGAAGCACGTCGATGCGATCGCCAAGGCCGCAAAGGGCGCTGACGACATCCTGCTGGCGACCGATCCGGATCGCGAGGGTGAAGCGATCAGCTGGCATATCGCCGAGATCCTGAAGGAGCGCGGGCTGGTCAAGGACAAGCCGATGCAGCGCGTGGTCTTCACCGAGATCACCCCGCGCGCCATCAAGGAAGCCATCAGCCAGCCACGCGAGATCGCCAGCGATCTGGTCGATGCCCAGCAGGCGCGCCGCGCGCTGGACTACCTGGTCGGCTTCAACCTGTCACCGGTGCTGTGGCGCAAGGTGCAGCGTGGCCTGTCCGCCGGCCGCGTGCAGAGCCCGGCGCTGCGCATGATCGTCGAGCGCGAGGAAGAGATCGAAGCCTTCATCGCCCGCGAGTACTGGTCGATCGCTGCCGAGTGCGCGCACCCCTCGCAGCACTTCAATGCCAAGCTGATCAAGCTGGACGGGCAGAAGTTCGAGCAGTTCACCGTCACCGACGGCGACACCGCCGAGGCCGCCCGCCTGCGCATCCAGCAGGCCGCGCAGGGTTCGCTGCACGTCACCGACGTGGCCAGCAAGGAGCGCAAGCGCCGCCCGGCCCCGCCGTTCACCACCTCCACCCTGCAGCAGGAAGCCTCGCGCAAGCTCGGTTTCACCACCCGCAAGACCATGCAGGTGGCGCAGAAGCTGTACGAAGGCATGGACATCGGTGGCGAAGAAGGCACCGTCGGCCTGATCTCGTACATGCGTACCGACTCGGTGAACCTGTCGCAGGACGCATTGGCCGAAATCCGCGACGTGATCGCCCGCGACTACGGCATCGCCTCGCTGCCCGACCAGCCCAATACCTATCAGACCAAGTCCAAGAACGCCCAGGAAGCGCACGAAGCGGTGCGCCCGACCTCGGCCCTGCGGACCCCGGCACAGGTCGCACGGTTCCTGACCGACGACGAGCGCAAGCTGTACGAGCTGATCTGGAAGCGTGCGGTGGCCTGCCAGATGATCCCGGCCACGCTCAACACCGTCAGCGTCGACCTCTCGGCCGGCAGCGAGCATGTATTCCGCGCCAGCGGTACCACCGTGGTGGTGCCCGGCTTCCTGGCCGTGTACGAGGAAGGCAAGGACAACAAGAGCGCCGAGGACGACGACGAAGGCCGCAAGCTGCCGGCGATGAAGCCGGGCGACCGCATTCCGCTCGAGCGCATCGTGGCCGACCAGCATTTCACCCAGCCGCCGCCGCGCTTCACCGAAGCGGCGCTGGTGAAGGCGCTGGAAGAGTACGGCATCGGCCGCCCTTCCACCTACGCCTCGATCATCCAGACCCTGCTGTTCCGCAAGTACGTTGAGATGGAAGGCCGGAGCTTCCGCCCGTCCGATGTCGGTCGCGCGGTGTCCAAGTTCCTGTCCAGCCATTTCACCCAGTACGTGGATTACGACTTCACCGCCAAGCTTGAGGACGAGCTCGATGCCGTCTCGCGCGGAGAGGAAGAGTGGATCCCGCTGATGTCGCGCTTCTGGGAACCGTTCAAGGAACTGGTCGAAGACAAGAAGGAATCGGTCGATCGCGCCGAGGCCAGCGGTGCCCGCGAACTGGGCACCGACCCCAAGACCGGCAAGCCGGTGAGCGTGCGCCTGGGCCGCTTCGGACCGTACGCGGCCATCGGCAGCACCGCCGAGGACGCCGAGGAGAAGCCCAAGTTCGCCTCGCTGCGCCCCGGCCAGTCGATGCACACCATCACCCTGGAAGACGCGCTGGAACTGTTCCTGATGCCGCGCGCGCTGGGTGAGGACAAGGGTGAGGACGTCAGCGTCGGCATCGGTCGTTTCGGTCCGTTCGCCAAGCGTGGCAGCACCTATGCCTCGCTGAAGAAGGAAGACGACCCGTACACCATCGACCTGGCCCGCGCCGTGTTCCTGATCGAAGAGAAGGAAGAGATCGCGCGCAACCGGATCATCAAGGAATTTGATGGCAGCGACATCCAGGTACTGAACGGCCGTTTCGGCCCGTACATCAGCGACGGCAAGATGAACGGCAAGATCCCCAAGGATCGCGAGCCGGCATCGCTCACCCTGGCCGAGGTGCAGCAGTTGATGGAAGAAACCGGCAAGCCGGTGCGCAAGGGCTTCGGCAAGAAGGCCGCCGCCAAGAAGGCACCTGCGAAGAAGGCCGTGAAGAAGGAAGCCGTCAAGAAGGAAGCGGCGCCGAAGAAGGCCGCCGCCAAGAAGGCTCCCGCCAAGAAAGCGGTGAAGAAGGCGGCCGCGAAGAAGGCGCCGGCAAAGAAGGCCGTCAAGAAGGCCGCGAAGTAGACCCACGCCATGCGTGGGTCGGTAGTGCCGGCCGCTGGCCGGCAACTGCACCCGACCTGAGATTGCCGGCCATCGCCCGGCACTACCGATGGCTTCCGTTCCACCCGCTGTGCACGCCGCGGGGGGATAATGAAGGCCCACGCCGGGCCCGGTCACCGCCATGAAAGAACTCACCCTGGATACCGCAGTCGCCACGCTCCGCAGTGGCGGCGTGATCGCCTACCCGACGGAGGCGGTCTGGGGCCTGGGTTGCGACCCCTCGCACGAAGCGGCGGTGCACCTGCTGCTGCGACTGAAACAGCGCCCGATCGAGAAAGGCATGATCCTGGTGGCTGCCGGACTGGCGCAGCTGCAGGGCTGGGTACGCCTGCAGGCCTTGCCCGACGCACGCCAGCGCGCGGTGCTGGCCAGCTGGCCCGGCGCCAACACCTGGATCCTGCCGGCCGGGGCACGCGCGCCCGGCTGGATCACCGGCGAGCACAGCGGCATCGCCGTGCGCATCAGCGCCCACCCGTTGGTGGCTGCCCTGTGCACGGCCTGGGGCGGCCCGCTGGTGTCCACCAGCGCCAACCTGGCCGGCGAACCGCCCGCACGCAGCCGCGAGGAACTGGATCCACGCCTGCTGCGGCTGCTCGATGGCATCCTTGACGGGCAGACCGGTGGCCTGGCCCAGCCCACCCCGATCCGCGACGGCCTGAGTGGCAACGTTCTGCGCTCCTGAGCGGTCGATTGCGCCGGCGCAGCCGATCGCGCACGCTGCGCGCATGAACCTGCTGCGCCCCGCCCTGTTGCTGGCCCTGCTGCTGCCGTTGCCGGTGCTCGCCGCTGACGATGTGCGGGTCTATCGCTGCGTCGGCAGCAATGGCGCCGTGGCCCTGCAGGACACGCCCTGCACAGCGGGCCGGCAGGAAGTGCGCGACCTGCAGCGCCCGCGCGATCCACCGCCACGCGTCGCCAGCACCACCACGCCTCCTGCCCCGGAACAGGTGCCGGTGATGCGCGACCGCGAAGTGCGCCATGTCTATATCCAACCGCCGCAACCGATGTACGAATGCGTCAGTGAGGACGGCGAGCGCTATACCAGCGACAGCAATGAAGGAAATCCGCGGTGGGTGCCGGTGTGGACCAGCGTCTGGTACCCCCATGGCGGGTATGGCGGCTCCCGTCCGGGCCCTCCCTACCCGGGCCCGCGCCCAGCCGGCAGCGACAACTCGATCGCCATGCCGATCGGCGGCCGCCCGCCCTCGGTTCATCGCCCGCCATCGGTCGGCATGGGCGTACACGTTCCGGCGGGCAGCGTACTGGTGCGCGACACGTGCAACGCATTGCCGCCGCAGGAAGTGTGCGCGCGCCTGCGCGACCGTCGCTGGGAACTGGACCGACGCTACAACAGCGCGCTGCAGAGCGAGCGCAACGCGATCAGCAAGGAACAGCGTGGCATCGATGCGCGACTGGCGCAGGATTGCGGCCGCTGAGCCCTCCGCTCTGGTAGACGCCCGCCTTGTTGGGCGCTGGCAGACAGCGCTGCCAACCACAGTTGGCAACTACCCGGGCATGGGCCACCGCTGTAGGCTGCTCGCATGAAAAGACTGATCTGGTTGGTCATGGGCCTGATGCCCGGCAACGCGTTGGCCGATGACCTGGTGATCTATCGCTGCATGGGCAGCAGCGATGTGCCCACGCTGCAGCGCACGCCCTGCCCCGCCGGCACCCGCCAGGAAATCCAGCGCGTCCCGGCGCCAGCCACCGCAGTGCCCGCTGCACCGGTGCAGGAGATGCCTGCTGCGGCGGCCGAAGCACCTGCCCCGACGCCGCCCCCCCCGCCCGCTGAGGCGCATGCCGGCCAGGAGCGTGCGATCTCGGAGGCACGCATGGTCGAACGCGAGGGCGATGACGCCATCCTCGACAGTGCGATGCTGCGCGACCCTGCCGGCAGCATCGCGGCAGGGGATCCGAATGCACCGCCGAAACCCCCGTTGCCATCGATTTTCCAGTGCAACGACAGCCAGGGCAGTCCCTACCTGCACGAGTACGAAGCGGCACCGGGCCATTGCGAACTGCTGAGCGTGGAGGGCCTGGGTGGCGTGACACCGGTCAACGCGGCCAGCTGTGAAGTGGTGCGCGATGCCTGCAGCGAGGTCGCCGAAGCCCAGCGTTGCGGAAGCTGGCAGCAGCGCTTCCGCGACGCACGCGGTCGCGAGCGGTTCGCCGCACAGGAGAACCGCGATGCGGCACGCGCAGATCGTGAGCGCCTGCAGGCCGTGCTGGAAGCCAGCGATTGCCCGGTGCCGCAGTAGCAGCCCGCCGGGCATGGCCCGGCGCTACCGGTGGAATCAGGACTCCAGAAGCTCCATCCAGGCCGCTTCGGCTTTCTCCAGCTGCGAGGCGGTGGTCTCCCGGTCGCGACCGAGCACGGCCATGCGGGTGGCATCGGCGTAGTTGCCCGGATCGGCCAACTGCCGATCCAGTTCCGCCAGCGAAGCTTCCAGCTCGGCCACCTTCGCTTCGGCGCTGGCCAGCTTGTGCGGATTGACCGGCTTCTTCTGTACCACCTGCGCCACCGGCGTGGTCTTGACCACCACCGGCTCTTCCACCTGTTCCATGCGCGCCTTGGTGCCCTGCGCCTGCGGACGGGTGCGCAGCCAGGCGGCGTAGGCGTCCAGATCGCCATCGAACGGTTCGACCACACCATCGGCCACACGCCAGAAGGTGTCACAGACCAGGCCGATCAGATGGCGGTCATGCGACACCATCACGATCGCGCCGTCGAAATCGGCCAGCGCTTCGGCCAGTGCTTCGCGCATTTCCAGGTCAAGGTGGTTGGTCGGTTCATCCAGCAGCAGCACGTTCGGCTGCTGCCAGGCGATCAGCGCCAGCGCCAGGCGCGCGCGCTCGCCACCGGAGAATCCATCGACCGGTTCAAATGCGCGATCGCCCGGGAAATTCCACTTGCCGAGGAAATCGCGGAACGACTGGTTCGGTGCATCCGGTGCCAGGTCGCGGAAGTGCTCCATCGGCGACTGCCCTTCATGCAGCGATTCGACCGTGTGCTGGGCGAAGTAGCCGATGCGCAGGTCAGGATGCGCGGCACGTTCGCCATTGATCGCGGCCAGCTCGCCCACCAGGGTCTTGACCAGGGTGGTCTTGCCGGCGCCGTTGGGGCCTAGCAGGCCGATGCGCTGGCCCGCTTCCAGACCGAAGCCGACGTTGTGCAGGATCACCGAATCGGCGCCATAGCCAGCATCGACATGATTCAGGCGGATCAGCGAGAACGGCAGCTTGGCCGGCGGTGCGAACTCGATGCGGAACTCGCGCTCGGCGCGCACCGCTTCGGTGCCGGCCAGCTTGGCCAGCCGCTTCATCCGGCTCTGTGCCTGTGCGGCCTTGCTGGCCTGGGCCTTGAAACGGTCGATGAAGCTCTGCAGGTGAGCGCGCTCGGCCTGTTCCTTCTCGTGCGCGATCTGCTGCTGGCGCAGCTGCTCGGCGCGCTGCCGCTCGAAGTCGGTGTAGCCACCCGGGTAGAGCTTGGCGCCACCACCGTGCAGGTGCAGGGTGTGGGTGGCGACGTTGTCCAGGAATTCGCGGTCATGCGAAATCAGCAGCAGGGTGCCCGGGTACTTCAGCAGCCACTGCTCCAGCCAGTACACCGCGTCCAGATCAAGGTGGTTGGTCGGTTCGTCCAGCAGCAGCAGATCGCTGGGCATCATCAGCGCGCGTGCCAGGTTCAGGCGCACACGCCAGCCACCGGAGAACGAAGACACCGCGCGGTGGTGGGTCTCGGCCGGGAAACCGAGGCCATGCAGCAGCTTGCCGGCGCGCGCTTCGGCGTCGTAGGCATTGAGCTCGGCCATGCGGGTATGGGCTTCGGCCACGGCCTCCCAGTCCTCGCGGGCGGTGGCATCGGCCTCGGCGGCCAGCACGGCGGCTACCTCGACATCGCCACCGAGCACGAAGCTCAGCGCCGGGTCGGGCAGCGACGGGGTTTCCTGGGCCACGCTGGCGATGCGGATCTTGCCGGGCAGGTCGACATCACCCTTGTCGGCCTCCAGTTCGCCCTTCACCGCCGCGAACAGGCTGGACTTGCCAGCCCCGTTGCGGCCGACCACGCCTACCCGGTAACCGGCATGCAGAGTCAGGTCGACATTGGACAACAGCAGCCGCTCGCCGCGGCGCAAGGCGAAATTACGAAGCGAAATCATGGGGGGAGGCGTCCATATAACCGAATGGAATGTGCTGGTGAGCACTGTTCCTGCGACGCAATTCTAACGTTAACGAATACTTGACGCGCCCCGGGATGCGCGGCGGCCGACGTTCCTCTCTCCCACGTCCTGTCCGCGCGCCTCCCGGGCCCCTCCCCGCCCGATGCCTGACACCGCTAAATGGTTGCTGCTGCAACGTTTTTTCCGATGACAGGCATTTGACAGGCACTGAATATCCCGTTAATTGCTGTATTGCGCACCGCAACAACCGTCGTCCGCCTCACCCCCGTGATGTCGATCCCGGTGCCGCCCCCGCCAACCGGAGCCCCATCCCGATGACCCGCAAGACCAGCCTGATCGCCGCCGCCGTCGCTGTCGCACTCGGTGGCTCCCCGTTCGTTGCCGCCGCCCAGCAGGCCGGCGCCACCGCCAACACCCTGGACGCGGTGATCGTCACCGGCACCCGCGTGGCCGACCGCACGGTCGCAGAATCGCAGTCGCCGATCGACATCATCACCCCGGAGATCCTGCAGTCCACCGGCACCGGTGAACTGGCCACGGCGCTGTCCCGCGCGCTGCCTTCGCTGAACTTCCCGCGCCCGGCCCTGACCGATGGCACCAGCGGCGTGCGCCCCGCACAGCTGCGCGGCCTGTCGCCGGACCAGGTGCTGGTGCTGGTGAACGGCAAGCGCCGCCACACCTCGGCGATGATCAACGTCAATGGCAGCATCGGCCGCGGTTCGTCGGCGGTGGACATCAATGCCATCCCGATCGCCGCCATCGAGCGCGTGGAAGTGCTGCGTGACGGCGCCTCTGCGCAGTACGGTTCCGATGCGATTGCCGGTGTGATCAACATCGTGCTGAAGGGCAGCGGCAGCGGTGGCAGCCTGGCGGTGGACCATGGCCAGTACTCGGCAGGCGATGGCAACAAGTACCAGCTGTCCGGCGATACCGGCGTGGAATTCGGCAACGGCCGCGGCCGCGTGCACGTGGCTGGCCAGATCAGCCAGCAGGACGAGAGCGACCGCGCCGGTCCCTACCGCGGCACCACCCCGAACACCGGCAATTTCCCCAGCATCGGCCAGACCACCTTCGTGGTCGGCGACCCCAAGGTGGATGCCACCGCGGCCTCGATCAATGCCAGCTTCAACTTCAGCGACCATGTGACCGGCTACGCCAGCGCGCTGCTCAGCAACCGCGACATCACCTCGTTCGCGTTCTACCGTTCGCGCAATCATCTGAACCAGACCGCGCTGCTGGCGCAGACCTACCCCGATGGCTTCGTGCCGGAAATCAACCAGTATTCCAAGGACCGCTCGCTGGTGGCCGGCGTCAAGGGCAACACCGACAACGGCTGGACCTGGGACCTGAGCCTGAACCACGGCGAGAACACCCTGGATTTCCACACCCGCAACAGCATCAACTACAGCCTGGGCGCGACCAGCCCGCGCTCGTTCTACGACGGCACGCTGAAATACCAGCAGGACATCTTCAACGCCGACCTGACCAAGTCGCTGGACTGGGGCCTGGCCTACCCGGTCACGCTGTCCTTCGGCGGTGAGTACCGCAAGGAAAAGTGGGACCAGAACCCGGGCGAACTGAACTCCTACACCGGCAGCGGCGCGCAGGGCTTCGGTGGCTTCACCCCGACCAATGAAGTGCACGCCGACCGCCACAACTACGCCGTCTATGCGGGCCTGGAAGCGGACCTGACCGAGAAGTTCTCGGCCGGCATCACCGGCCGTTACGAGGACTACTCCGACTTCGGCGATCGGTTCTCCGGCAAGCTGTCGGCGCGCTATGCGTTCACCGACAAGGTCGCGCTGCGTGCAACTGCCTCCAGCGGGTTCCGTGCGCCCTCGCTGCCGCAGCAGGGCTACCAGGCAGTGACCAGCCAGTTCACCAATGGCGTGTTCGTTGAACGCGGCACCTTCCCCACCACCAGCCAGGCCGCGCAGGCGCTGGGGGCTTCGCCGCTGAAGGCCGAGACGTCCACCTCCTACAGCGTGGGCCTGGTGCTGCAGCCGGTCGACCGCCTGTACGTGACCGTGGATGCGTATCAGATCGACATCGATGACCGCATCGCGCTGTCGTCCAGCATCACCACCAACGCCGCGTCCAGCGCACTGCTGGGCAGCCTCGGTCTGCCGCAGGTGACGGCGTTCTCGTACTTCACCAATGGCCTGGATACCCGCACCCGCGGCGTGGACTTCGTATCCAGCTACACGGTGCCCTTCAGCGCCAGCAGCCTGGAACTGACCGCCGCTTACAGCTACAACGACACCGAAGTGCGCCGCGTGGGTGGCACCCCGGCGGTGTTCGGCACGCTGGGCCTGACCCAGTCGCTGATCGGCCGTGATGAGATCGGCCGCATCGAGGACAGCTACCCGCACGACAAGACCATCCTCAGCGGCACCTGGCGTTCGGACCACTGGGAGCTGGGCCTGGCCGCCACCCGCTACGGCAAGTTCACGGTGCGCAACTCGGCCACCGCCGCGCGCGACCAGACCTATGGCGATGCGTGGGTGGTGGATGCCTCGGCCAGCTACAAGCCGAGCAGCAACTGGACCCTGACCGTCGGCGCCGACAATCTGCTGGACAAGTACCCGGACCGCACCGAAGACCTGCAGAACTCCACCTTCGGCATGCTGCCGTACAGCAACTACTCGCCGTTCGGCTTCAACGGCGCGTATGTGTACGGCCGGATCAAGTACAACTGGTAAGCGGTAACGGGTAGCGCCGGGCCATGCCCGGCGCTCGTTCCTGCGCCCGGTTTCCAGACTGTGCTCTGCTGCACGCGCAGTGCAGGTTGTCCTGTGCATAATCAAGGGACCAACGAAGGAGCCACTCCGTGACGAGAGCCTGCATCACTCGCCGCCATGTGCACGCTGCGCTGGCGTGGATTGCGTTGGCGGCCCCCCTGTCAGGGTGTTCAGGAGATCACGTGAAACCCAGCTATTCCAAATCGAGCCTCGAGCCAGTCGTCGTAACCCAGCTTTCCGCAGCGAAGCTCCAGGTCCAGTTCAATGAGCCGATGGAAAGCATGTATTACGCAGCAGGGATGAGCTATGTCGTGGAGGAAGGCACCATGACGGTCGTTGTTGATCGCTGTCCCATATCCGGCCAATGCACAACCATGCTGCGGCGCGACGTGAAGCCCGGACCTCCTGGCCCAGCCCGTCAGGAAATTCCCTTGATGGCGCCGCGCGTGGTGATGCGGTTCGCCGATGGCGAAACACAGATTTTTCCATAAGGGCATCCCATGTCCACAGTCACGTGGACCCCAATACACAGGGGTCGTTCAATCAGTTCGTGGACGGCCACGCTTGGATCTCGGTGACGTGAAATGGCCAGACGACGTTCCATGGCCTGTGGCCAGACAGCCATCCGCTGGTTGAGGACAATGGCCCAGGTTCGGACATCCGTGCAGGCAGGGAAGCCCTGGCCACACCTGAGGCTTGACGCTATTACGAATTGACTCCCGAGCAGGTCAAGCGGATTGACCAAGCATTGGGCGAAAATGTCACCTGGTCATATGGCAACACCTGCGCATCGTGGGCGACCAGTACCGTGAACAACGTTGCTGGGCAGTCCATCGGGGAGTCACTGCGGCAGGTTCATCAGTTGGACAAGCAGTTGGCCGCTCCGCCGCAGCAGGCCGAGCCCGCGCTGGAAGAGACCCAGCGCCGGCAGATGGTGTGATCGTCGACGGCTGCGCCTGGAGCCGACCCCAGGTAGGCGCCATTCGGCCCGCGAGGACCAGCCGACCCTCATCAGGGTTGATACCGCGCCCGTCCAAGCCGCCTACGTAACGATCCGATACGCTGGCTGGGTTTGCCGTATCTGGCCGCATCGGTGAAAATCGGGGCATCCCCCATTTTCCTGCGAGACCCGATGCACCATGACACCGACCTGATCAACATCGTTGCCGTTGGTCTCGGGCTCGCCTTCATCTTCGGCGCGCTGGCCAACAAGCTCCGCTTGTCTCCTCTGGTCGGTTACCTGGTTGCTGGCATCTGCGTTGGCCCGTTCACCCCCGGCTTCGTCGCCGACCAGGCGCTGGCCAACCAGCTGGCCGAACTGGGCGTGATGCTGCTGATGTTCGGCGTCGGCCTGCACTTCTCGCTGAAGGACCTGATGGCGGTCAAGGCCATCGCCATTCCCGGTGCCATCGGCCAGATCCTTGTCGCTACCCTGCTCGGCTGGGGCCTGGCGGCATTGATGGGCTGGCCGGTCATCCATGGCATCGTGTTCGGCTTCGCGTTGGCCACCGCCAGCACCGTGGTACTGCTGCGGGCGATGGAAGAGCGGCGCCTGCTGGAAACCCAGCGCGGCAAGATCGCGGTCGGCTGGTTGATCGTCGAAGACCTGGCGTGCGTGCTGGCCCTGGTGATGATGCCGGTGATGGCCGGTGTGTTCGGCCCCGATGCCGCCAACGAAACCCATACCATCGGCAGCGTGCTGGCCAGCATCGGCTGGACCTTCGTACAGCTGGGCCTGTTCGTGGCGGTGATGCTGGTGGTCGGCCGCCGGGTCATTCCCTGGATCCTGGAGCGCATCGCAGGTACCGGCTCGCGCGAACTGTTCACCCTGTCGGTGCTGGCCATCGCGCTGGGCGTGGCGTTCGGTTCGGCCATGCTGTTCGGGGTGTCCTTCGCGCTGGGCGCGTTCTTCGCCGGCATGCTGCTCAACGAATCCGAACTGAGCCACAAGGCGGCCAGCGATTCGCTGCCGCTGCGCGATGCCTTCGCGGTGCTGTTCTTCGTCTCGGTGGGCATGCTGTTCAATCCCGGCATCCTGATCGAGCACCCGTGGCAGGTGCTGGCCACCGCCGCCATCATCATGTTCGGCAAATCCGCCGCCGCGTTCTTCATCGTGCGTGCGTTCGGCCACCCCACCGGTACCGCACTGACCATCTCGGCCAGCCTGGCGCAGATCGGCGAGTTCGCCTTCATCATCGCCGGCCTCGGCGTGACCCTGAAGATTCTGCCACCCACCGGCCAGGCGCTGGTGCTGGCCGGCGCGCTGATCTCGATCATGCTCAATCCATTGGTGTTCGGCCTGCTTGATCGTTGGCTGCTGAAGCACCAGGAAGCGACCCCGGCGGCGGTGGAAACCGAACTGCCGCCCGGCCCGTCGCTGGATCTGCACGACCATGCCATCGTCATCGGCTACGGCCGCGTTGGCAGCGCGCTGGCACAGGTGCTGCGTGACCGTGGCGTGCCGGTGATGATCATCGACGACAACAAGGAACACGTGGCCGCGGCCCATGCCGCCGGCCTGCCCGGCATCCGCGGCAGTGCCGCCGCCGACAAGGTGTTGGCCGAGGCCCATCCCGAGCGCGCCAAGATTGCCGTGCTGGCGATCCCGCAGCCGCTTGAGGCCGGCGAAACGCTGGCCAAGCTGCGCGCGCTCAACCCCGACCTGACCCTGCTGGCACGCGCGCACAGCGATGCCGAGGTCAAGCACCTGCTGGAACATGGTGCCGATGGCACGGTGATGGCGGAGCGCGAGCTGGCCTATTCGCTGGCGGAGATGGTGATGGCGACGCCGCCGTACCGGAACATCGGGCAGCACAGCATTCCGGTGGTGTGAGGGGGGGGCGGCAGGGCTTGCAGCCCTGCACCTGCCGAATCAACTTCAACGGCAACGGCAAAAGCTGGCTTTCTGGGAATGGCGGGATGGGCCCGGTTGCAAGGGACGCCCCGCCTTCGACAGATTCCCGCGTTCTGCAGTAGATCCACGCCATGCGTGGATGAATGGTCATCGAAGTGCATCCACGCATGGTGAGGGTCTGCCAAACAAAAAAATCCCCGGCGGGCCCGCACCCGTCGGGGATTCGACTTGCTGGGATTACCAGTTCCGCCACGCCTTGGAGAGGCAGTTCCACCGTAACGCATCGCGTGGCCGGTGGTGATCGCCTGTGGCGATATGTACCAAGCGCGCGGCTATCAGGCAGCGGCCAGTGCCTGCTCCAGGTCCGCACGCAGGTCGCCGATGTGCTCGATACCGATCGACAGCCGCACGGTGTCCTCGCTGACACCGGCCCGGGCCAGTTCATCGGCGTCGAGCTGGCGGTGGGTGGTCGAGGCGGGATGGGTGGCCAGTGACTTCGCATCGCCGAGGTTCACCAGCCGGGTGAACAGTTTCAGCGCATCGAGGAAACGTGCACCGGCGTCGCGCCCACCGGGCAGGCCGAAGGTCAGCACGCCCGAGCCGTGGCCGCCGAGGTAGCGCTGCGCCGCGGCGTGTTCGGGGTCTTCGGCCAGACCGGCGTAGCGTACCCACGCCACCTTCGGGTGCGCCTGCAGGTACTGCGCCACCGCCAGCGCATTGGCATTGATCCGTTCCATGCGCAGCGCCAGGGTCTCGATGCCCTGCAGGATCAAGAACGCATTGAATGGCGACAGCGCTGCGCCGGTGTTGCGCAGGGGCACTACCCGCGCCCGTCCAATGTAGGCGGCAGCCCCGAGCGCCTCGGTGTAGATCACGCCGTGATAGCTGGGGTCGGGCTGGTTGAGGCGGGCGAAACGCTGCGGCTGTGCGGTCCAGTCGAAGCGGCCGGAATCCACAATCGCACCGCCCAGGCTGGTGCCATGGCCGCCCAGGTATTTGGTCAGCGAGTGCACCACGATATCGGCGCCGTGTTCGAACGGGCGCAGCAGGAAAGGCGTGGCGACGGTGTTGTCGACGATCAGCGGCACCCCCGCCGCATGCGCGACCTCGGCGATTGCGGCGATGTCGGTGACGTTGCCGCGCGGATTGCCGATCGATTCGACGAACACCGCCTTGGTGCGTTCATCGATCAGCGCGGCGAACGCGGCCGGATCGGCAGGATCGGCGAAGCGCGCCTGGATACCGTACTGCGGCAACGTATGCGCCAGCAGATTGAGGCTGCCGCCATACAGCGCACTGGCAGCGACGATGTTGTCACCGGCTTCGGCGATGGTCTGGATCGCGTAGGTGATCGCGGCCTGCCCCGAAGCCAGCGCCAGCGCGCCGATGCCGCCTTCCAGTGCCGCCACGCGCTGCTCGAGCACGTCGGTGGTGGGGTTCATGATGCGGGTGTAGATGTTGCCCTGCACCTTCAGGTCGAACAGGTCGGCGCCGTGCTGGGTGTCATCGAAGGCGTAGGCGACGGTCTGGTAGATCGGCACCGCCACCGCACGGGTGGTCGGGTCGGGACGGTAACCGCCATGCACGGCCAGGGTTTCCAGTTGCCACTGCGGATCGCTCATTGCGCCAGGCTCCATCCGGGGAAGCAACCACCATAGGCCAGCCCGCCGCAGCCACTCAGAGCGCCTGGCGATGACGTCCATACCCGCGGTTATCAGGTTGGCGGCGATTCAGGAAGTTGCCATGGGCCATTGCTAGGCTTCGCCGCCGGGCGCCGCTCGGGCAAGGAGCCTAGCCGTGCAGCCACCCCCATGGACACCCGCCCCTGGCGCAGCGCCGACGCCGGTGCTGCTGGTCGAGGACGACCGGCGCTTGGCCGAACTGGTCAGCGACTATCTGCAGGAGCACGGATTCTGCGTGCAGCACGTGCCACGTGGCGATCTGGCGGCGGCCGCCTGCCGCCAGCACGTGCCGGCGCTGGTGGTGCTGGACCTGATGCTGCCGGGTCTGGGCGGCATCGATGTGTGCCGGCAGATCCGCAGCTTTTCCGATGTGCCGATCCTGATGCTCACTGCCTGCGAGGATGACATCGAGCAGGTACTGGGACTGGAATCGGGCGCCGACGATTTCGTGCACAAGCCGGTCGAGCCGCGCCTGCTGCTGGCGCGCCTGCGCGCGCTGTTGCGTCGACGCCATGGCGGTGGGTCATCGGGCACCCCCTGCCGGCTGATGCATGGGCAACTGCTGATCGATCGCGTGCAGCGCGAGGTCCAGCTGCACGGCCAACCGGTCGAACTGGGCACCACCGAGTTCGAGATTCTCTGGCTGCTGGCCAGCCAGCCCGGGCAGATCCTGTCGCGTGACCAGATCCTGCAGGCCGCGCGCGGTATTGGTTTCGATGGGTTGGACCGCAGTGTCGATGTCTGCATCGGCAAGCTGCGCCGCAAGCTCGGTGACGACGCGCGCGAGCCGCGCAGGATCAAGACCGTGTGGGGGCGTGGTTACCAGTTCAATCCGTCGGCCTGGTCGGCATGAAGCGGCTGTTCCTGTGGTTGTGGTTCGTCACCGGCGCCTGTTTCGTGCTCTCGGTATTCGCCCTGAACCACATGCTGGATGGAATCTATTCCCCCATGCAGGACCGGGTCTTCGTGCAGCAGGTACGCGGCCAGGTGTATGCCCTGCGCAGCGGCCTGACCGGCCTCGACCTGGCGGCGCAACAGCGCCGGCTGGCGCACTGGCAGCCGCACTACGGCATCGGGCTGTCACTGCTGGATACGCCGCCGCGGCTGGATGTTCCAGAGCGGGCCATGCTGCGCCAGGACAGCTTCATCGTCCGCGATCGCTATCAGCAGATCCTGCTGCCCATCGACGGCGTCGACGGACGCTGGCTGCAGCTGCGCCTGCCCGGTGAAGTACAGATGACCCTGTACATGACCGTTGCCGCCTATCTGGGTGTCCTGCTGCTGGTGGGCGCAGCGCTCTACGCCTGGGTCCGACTGCTGTGGCGTGACCTGGAGGCACTGCGCCAGCACGCCGACCGCATCGGTGCCGGCGATCTGCAGGCGCGCGCGCAGGTTTCACCGCGTTCGCAGATCAAGGTGATCGTGGAGCACTCCAACCGCATGGCCACGCGCGTGGCCGAGCTGGTGCAGCGGCAACGTGACCTCACCCATGCCATCTCGCACGAACTGCGTACGCCGGTCTCACGCCTGGCCTTCGGACTGGACCTGATGCAACGCAGCGACGATCCGGCGCGCCGGGCACATCTTGCGAGCGGCCTGCAGGGCGATCTGGCCGAACTCAACCGCCTGGTTAGCGAACTGCTGGCTTACGAGCGCCTGGAACACCCCGACGAGGGTGAATCGATGCAGCGCATCGAGGCCAACGACTGGCTGCAGGCCTGCATGGAGGATGCGCGCCGTGACGCCGAACGCGCAGACCTGGTGCTGCAGGTCTGGCCCAGCGCGCTGGCCGGCGTGGACGCAGCGCCACGCCTGCTGCAGCTGGCCTTGAGCAACCTGGTCGGCAATGCGTTGCGCCATGCGCGCACGCGGGTGGAGGTCTCGCTGGTCAGCGTGGCCGGCAAAGCCTGCCTGCGCGTGGATGACGATGGCCCCGGCATTGCCGAAGGTGATCGCGAGAAGGTGCTGCGACCGTTCACCCGCCTGGATGACAGCCGCAGCCGCGACACCGGCGGCTTCGGCCTGGGCCTGGCGATCGCCGGGCGCATTGCGGTTCGCCACCACGGCGAGCTGCGTGTGGGGCGCGCCACCTTGGGCGGAGCGCGCATGGAAATGCTCTGGCCCATGGCTGCCAGCTGAACGGCACAGGCCGCGCTTACAGTTGCTTACAACTCCCGCACAACTGCGGACGGACTGGTCGCTGGCATCCCGCCACGCTGGCGACCCTGCAGCCTGCGCCGGATGCGCGCGCTGCAATTCCTCCCATTGCAGAGAGTTGCCATGTCCCACCCCCGCCGTTTCCCCACCCTGCTCGGCCTGAGCCTGTTGCCGTTGTTCGCCGCGTCCACCGCGCATGCCAGGGATGACCAGTGGACCTTCGAACTTGCTGCCGGCGGTGGCGTCGCACCGCGCTACAGCGGCAGCGAAGAATTCCAGGCCGCACCGACGCTGTCCTTCGATGTGACCTCACCGGGCGGCTGGTTTCTGGGCACCAGCGGTGCGGGTTGGGGCACGGCGGTCGGCGAACACACCCGCGTGCGCGCCTACGTCGGCGGCAGCGGCAGTCGCCGCGACAAGAACTCGATCCTCGGCGGATCGGACTTCCTGCGTGGCATGGGCGATATCGATACCCGGCCCCTGCTGGGCCTGGCGGCTGGCTATACGCTGGGTGAGGCGGTACTGAGTGGTTCCTGGCAGTACACGCTGAAGGACGATGACAAGGGCGACAACGGCCTTGCCACCCAGCAGATCCACCTGAACCTGGAGATGCCGCTGTTCGACCTCGCCGGCGGTGTGGTCAGCGGCAGCGTTTCCACCGATTACGGCAACCGCGGCTACGTGCAGACCTGGTACGGCGTCAGCCCGGAGCAGGCAACGCGCACCGGGTTTGCGCAGCACAAGCCGAAGGCCGGCCTGGTCAGCGCCGGCCTGGGCATGAAGTGGAGCCACCGCGCCGGCCGCAACGGCAACTGGTACATCGCCGTGGAAGGCACCCGCCTGCTCGGCGATGCAGCCGACAGCCCGATCGTGCAGAAGGCCAACCAGTTCGGCGTGATGAGCGGGTACACGCACCGCTTCTGAAGGATCGCCGGGTGCTGCCCGGCGCTGCATGCAGGAAACGGAGCGCTGCGGTCAGGCAGCGCTCCGTTCCAGTCACGCCTTGGCAAACACCAGATGGCCGCCGTCGTTGCCCACCTCGATGGTATCGCCGTTGGCGAACGCACCGGAGAGGATCTGCTGCGCCAGCGGATTCTCCAGCTGTGCCTGGATCGCGCGCTTCAGCGGACGTGCGCCGTAGACCGGATCGAAGCCCACGTTGCCGAGCAGGTCAAACGCTGCATCTGACACCACCAGCTTCAAGCCACGCTCGGCCAGGCGCTTTTCCAGGCCACGCATCTGGATGCGCGCGATCTGCTTGATCTGCTGCTTGTCCAACGGGTGGAACACCACGATGTCGTCCAGGCGGTTGATGAATTCCGGGCGGAAGTGCGCCTGCACCACCCCCATCACCGCCGCCTTCATCTGCGTATAGGCCTCCGGCGAGTCATCACCGCTCATGTCCTGGATCTGGTGCGAGCCCAGGTTCGAGGTCATCACGATGACCGTGTTGCGGAAGTCCACGGTGCGGCCCTGGCCGTCGGTCAAGCGACCATCGTCCAGCACCTGCAGCAGGATGTTGAACACATCCGGGTGCGCCTTCTCCACCTCATCCAGCAGGATCAGCGAGTACGGGCGACGACGCACGGCCTCGGTCAGGTAACCGCCTTCCTCGTAACCCACATAGCCCGGGGGCGCACCGATCAGGCGGGCAACGCTGTGCTTTTCCATGAACTCGCTCATGTCGATGCGGATCATCGCGTCGGCACTGTCGAACAGGAACTCGGCAAGCGACTTGCACAGCTCGGTCTTGCCCACACCGGTCGGGCCGAGGAACAGGAACGAACCCCCCGGGCGATTCGGATCGGACAGGCCGGCACGCGAGCGGCGCACTGCATCGGAAACCACCTTGATCGCCTCTTCCTGGCCGACCACGCGGTTGTGCAGCACCTCTTCCATGCGCAGCAGCTTGTCACGCTCGCCTTCGAGCATCTTGTTGACCGGGATCCCCGTCCAGCGCGACACGACCTCGGCGATTTCCTCGTCGGTGACGCGGTCCTGCACCAGCCGGAAGTCCTTGTTGTCCACTTCCTGGGCCGCGGCCAGCTGCTTTTCCAGCTGCGGCAGCACGCCGTACTGGATCTCGCTCATCCGCGCGAAATCCTGCCGCCGCTGCGCCGACTCAAGCTCGACCTTGGCCTGCTCGACCTGCTCCTTGATCCTGGTCGCGCCCTGCAACGCGGCCTTCTCCGACTTCCAGACCTCGTTGAGATCGGAGAACTCCCGCTCCAGGCCGTCGATATCGCTTTCCAGATCCGCCAGGCGCTGCCGCGAAGCATCGTCCTTTTCCTTCTTCAGCATTTCGCGCTGGATCTTCAGCTGGATCAGGCGTCGTTCCAGCCGGTCCAGTTCCTCCGGCTTGGAATCGATCTCCATGCGCAGGCGCGAGGCGGCCTCGTCCATCAGGTCGATGGCCTTGTCCGGCAGCTGGCGGTCGGTGATGTAACGGTTGGACAAGGTCGCCGCCGCCACGATGGCCGGGTCGGTGATCTCCACGCCGTGGTGCACCGCGTATTTTTCCTTCAGCCCGCGCAGGATCGCGATGGTGTCTTCCACCGTCGGCTCACCCACGAACACCTTCTGGAAGCGACGCTCCAGCGCAGCATCCTTCTCGATGTACTTGCGGTACTCATCCAGCGTGGTTGCCCCGACGCAGTGCAGTTCGCCGCGTGCAAGCGCAGGCTTGAGCATGTTGCCGGCATCCATCGCACCGTCGGCCTTGCCCGCGCCGACCATGGTGTGCAGCTCATCGATGAACAGGATGATCTGGCCTTCGCTCTTGGCCAGATCGTTCAGCACGCCCTTCAGGCGCTCTTCGAACTCACCGCGGAACTTTGCACCGGCAATCAGCGCGCCCATGTCCAGCGACAGCACGCGCTTGCCACGCAGGCCTTCGGGCACTTCGTCGTTGATGATGCGCTGGGCCAGGCCTTCAACGATGGCCGTCTTGCCCACGCCGGGTTCACCGATCAGCACCGGGTTGTTCTTGGTCCGCCGCTGCAGCACCTGGATGGTGCGGCGGATCTCTTCGTCGCGGCCGATGACCGGGTCGAGCTTGCCGCTCTCCGCGCGCGCGGTCAGGTCGATGGTGTACTTCTCCAGCGCCTGCCGCTGTTCTTCGGCATTCTCGGACTGCACGTTCTCACCGCCACGCAGCTTGTCGATGGCCGCCTGCAGCCGGGTCTTGTCGGCACCCGCCGCGCGCAGCGCCATGCCCAGGCTGCCACCGTCTTCCAGCGCGGCCAGCACGAACCACTCGCTGGCGATGAAGGCATCGCCCTGCTGCTGGGCCAGCTTGTCGGTGTGGTTGAGCAGGCGGTTGAGGTCATTGCCGATCGACAGGTTGCCGGCCTGGCCGGACACCTTCGGCAATGCTTCCAGCGCCTCGTCCAGGCGTTCGCGCAGGACCGGCACGTTGACGCCGGCCTGGGCCAGCAACGGCCGCGTGCTGCCGCCCTGCTGGTCCAGCAGGGCACTGAAGACGTGCACCGGTTCAATGATGTTGTTGTCGCGGCCTACCGCCAGCGACTGTGCGTCTGCCAGCGCCTGCTGGAAACGCGAAGTGAGCTTGTCCATCCGCATTGCGAAACCTCATCGGTCATCGGGGCCGGCCCGCGCCGGCGATGCTGGAAAGATGCGGCTGCCCCACCCGGTTTCAAGGGTGGCTGCGACTGCATTCCGAGGCCAGTCAGCCTGCGGCCAGCATGCCGGAACGGGTGTGCTCGGCGCGTTGATCCAGGTCAGTTCGCCAGCGGGCCTGGCCTAGCGGGTGATGGCCGTGCGGATCGCCCGCAGCTGCTGCTTGACCGCCCGCGCCTGCGCCGGATCCATGCGCAGCAGGGTTTTCTGTCCGATCGAGCGTGATTGCAGGTCAGCGTCGACGAAGCGGTAGCGCCCCCGCTCATCCCGCTGCACCGCCACCGGCTGCGCCGGTTCCGGCGTCAGCAGCAGGTGATCGATCACGGCCACAAGGCGGTCGTTGAAGTAGCCATCGGGGCGACCCAGATCGACATAGGCCTGCTGGATCAGCGGATAGAAGCGCTTGTAGCTCACCCCCACGGCGCCCGCATCCACGGCGGTGAACGCCTGCACGTACGGCGCGTAACGGGCGGCATTGGCGGCGGCGATGTGCTCACCGCCCTCGCCCGCCTCGACCTGCAGGTTGCCCGGCAGGGGCCGCGCAGCCAGTGCCGTCGGCGGCACGCTCGGCTTGTCCAGATTGTCGATATGGCTGACCACGCGCTGGATCATGTGATCGCGCAGCAACAGGCCGAGCGCGCCCTCGCCCTGCAACAGCCCGCTCAGTGCAGACCACGCGGCCGCATCGCTGTCAGCCAGCGCCGGCAACGCGGGGTCGGCGGCGGCCTCGGTATCCAGCGGATGCTTGATCGGCGGCGGCACCGGCGCAGGCGGCGTGGAGGCCACTGCCGGTGATGGCGCGCCTGTCGCTGCAGGTGTTGACTGCACCGGCACCGATACGCCGTCGGTCAGGCTCTGCAGCTGATCGCGGAACAACCACGCACCGGCTCCACCCACCACCACCACGCCCAGCACCCAGGGCCACACTGCCTTTCCACTCTGCATGATGCAGTACCTCTTTTTCACACGCATGGAGAAGGTGTGACTCGCATGCAGGGTGAGGGTTCCCCGTCTGTTCCGCTGGCGTTGGGCTTCAGCGCTGCACGCACTTCACGCTCACGCCTGCTTTGCAGGCTTCGCGCGAGGCTGCCGGGGTTATCCCTGCGGAGAACCTCCCATGCAGTACGTGTTGTATTACTGGACCGGCATCCAGGGCCGTGGTGAGTTCGTGCGGCTGGCGCTGGAAGACGCCGGCGCCGATTACACCGACATGGCACGGGTGCATGGCGATGCGGTGATGCAGCCCTTCCTGGAAGGGCACAGCGAGGGCACCCAGCCCTTCGCGCCGCCCTTCCTGAAGGCAGGGCGGCAGGTCATCGCGCAGGTCGCGGCCATCCTCGATTTCCTTGGCCCTACGCTGGACTTGGTGCCGCAGGCAGCGTCGCGTCGCATGCAGGCCCTGCAGCTGCAGCTGACCATCGCCGATCTGGTGGCCGAGGTGCACGACACCCACCACCCCATCGCCTCCTCGCAGTACTACGAAGATCAGAAGAGCGAGGCCAAGGCACGCGCAGCGATCATGCGCAGCGAACGGCTGCCGAAATTCCTGGGCTACTTCGAGCAGGTGCTGAAAGCCAACGGCGGCCGGCATCCACTGCGCGAACATTCCTACGTGGATCTGTCGCTGTTCCAGCTGCTGAGCGGGCTGGACTACATGTTCCCGCGGCGCATGCAGGTGCTGTCACCCACGTTGCCGCTGCTGCGCGCGCTGCAGGAGCGCGTCTCGGGCCGGCCGAACATCGCTGCGTATCTCGGCTCGGACCGGCGGCTGCCGTTCAACACCAACGGCATCTTCCGCCACTACCCGGAGCTTGATGGGCAGGGGTAGCGGCCGCCGGGGGCCCGGCGGCACACGCCCCCCGACCCCCCCACCGGCGCCCGCCCCGCCCCGCCGGGCGCGCGGGCCCGCCCCCACACAACACGG
>NZ_JBRRDR010000047.1:0-34813 GCF_056759755.1 Stenotrophomonas sp. STEN046 | reverse complement strand
GGCGCGCGCTCCCCCGCTTTGTCTAACCTCCCCGGCCCGGCGGGGTGGGGCGGCGGGTGTTGGCCAAACGGGCGCGCGGGCTCACCCTCACACCAAAAACCTCCCCGCCCGGTGGCGCGGCCGGGCGGCGGCCACGTTTCTCTGCAACGGCCCCGCATGCGGGGCCGTCTGCGTTCACTGGATGGTGATGACCTTCACTTCGGTCTGCGTGCAGGCCTTGTCCAGGCACTGTCCGTTCAACCACACCTGGCCATCACCGATCATCACGCCCTGCTGGTTGACGAACACCTTGCCGAAGTCCTGCGCGGACACCGCCTTGAGCACCGCCGGGGTGATGATCTTCTCGTAGTTGCGCTGGAACTCACCCGGGCCGGTGATCTTCTTTCCGCCGGCGATGTTCAGCGGGAAGCGCACCTGTTCCACCACGGCCGCGCGGTCGCCGCCGATCACGGCGGTCTTGAAGGCATTGAAGACTTTTTCGTACTGCGCGGCATCACCCAGCAGGGTTTCGATGCGTGCGCGGGCGTCGTCGTCGGTCGCCGGCGCGGCCTGCCCGGAAGCGGCATCCTCCGCATGCGCGGTGGCGGCCTGCGGTGCCGCTGCAGCATCGGGCGTGGTGCTGGCCGCCGCTTCGGCTGGCGTCGCACCGGTCATCGGCGGTGGCGCATCGGCGCCGGACTCCGGCGGCGCGGCCGGCTGTGAACAGGCGGCCAGCAGCAGTGCCGGAATCAGGAATGCAATCGTGCGCATGCACAGGCTCCATCGGATCAAGACCCCGATGGTAGCGCCGGGCCATGCCCGGCGTGTGTGCCATGGGTGAGGACGCCGGGCATGGCCCGGCGCTACCACGCCGCGATCAGGCCTTCAGCAGCTCGAACTGCACGGCCTCGCCCACGGCCGAAGATGCGCACACCCACACATCGAACTGGCCCGGCTCGGCGCGCAGCACGCCGTCGCGCCCGGTGAACGCCAGCTGCTCACGCTTGATCGTGAACACCACCTCGGTCGACTCGCCCGGCTGCAGCGCCACCTTGCGGAAATCCTTCAGCTCGCGCACCGGCCGCACGCGGCTGGCCACGCGGTCGTGGATGTACAGCTGCACTACTTCCTCGCCGGCCACGTCGCCGCTATTGGTCAGCGTGGTGGTGAGGGTGAGGGTGTCGTCCCAGCCCAGCTGGGCCTGGCTCAACTGCGGCACGCCATAGGCAAACGTGGTGTAGCCGATACCGTGGCCGAACGGGTACAGCGGCTCGTTCGGAATCTCGCGCCAGCGCGCCTTGAACTCCGACATGGTCGGCAGTTCCGGGCGACCGGTACGCGGGTGGTTGTAGAAGTACGGCTGCTGGCCGGACACCTGCGGGAAGCTCACCGGCAGGCGGCCGGACGGGCTGTAGTCGCCGAACAGCACATCGGCTACGGCATGGCCGGTCTGTGTACCGAGGTACCAGGTGATCGCCACCGCATGCGCATTGCGCACGGCGCCCTGCAGGGCCAGCGCGCGACCATTGCGCAGCAGCACCACCAGCGGCTTGCCGGTCATCGCCACCGCTTCGGCCAGCGCCTGCTGTGCCGGCGGCAGGGTGATCTCGACGCGCGACTGCGCTTCGCCGCTGTAACGCTGCGGTTCGCCCAGCGCCAGCACCACCACGTCGGCGCGCAGCGCGGCGGCCACGGCCGCTTCGGTGCCACCGGGGATGGCCACTTCCAGTTCGCAGCCCGGCACGATCTCCAGCAGCGTTTCATCGCCGATGGCGGCGCGCACGCCGGTTTCCAGATCCACATAGCGCTGCTTGTCGCCGAACAGCGTCCAGCAGCCTTCGATGTTCTCGCGGTCCTGCACGAACGGGCCGATCAGCGCGATCTTCTGCCCGGTCTTCTGCAGCGGCAGCACGTTGTCGCGGTTGTTCAGCAGCACGATCGAGCGGCGCGCCGCATCGCGCGACAGTTCGTCATGCGCGGCGATGTGCGAGGTATCCGCTTCACGTACCGGGTCCAACGAACGGTACGGGTCGTCGAACAGGCCGATGGTTTCCTTCAGCCACAGGATGCGGCGCACGCCTTCATCCAGCACCGCCATCGGCACCTCGCCGCTCTCGACCAGGCCCGGCAGGTGCTCGGCGTAGAAGCCGCTCTGCATGCTCAGGTCCAGGCCGGCGGTGAACGCCTTGGCAGTGGCATCGCGGTCGTCGGCGGCATAACCGTGCGCGACCAGTTCCATGTCGGCGGTGTAATCGGAGATCACCACGCCCGGGAAGTTCCACTCACCGCGCAGGATGTCGGTCAGCAGCTCGGCGTTGGCGCTGGCGGGCACGCCGTTGATGTCGTTGAACGAAGACATCACGGTGATCGCGCCGGCGTCGAAGGCAGCCTTGAACGGCGGCAGGTGCACATCGCGCAGGGTCTGCGGCGAGATGTCCACCATGTTGTATTCCATGCCCGCCATCACCGCACCGTAGGCGGCGAAGTGCTTGGGCGTGGCCAGCAGCGAATCGGCGGCACGCAGGTCGCCGCCCTGGAAACCGCGTACGCGGGCGGCGGCGAAGAAGCAACCCAGCACCACGTCTTCACCGGCGCCCTCGGCGCCACGGCCCCAGCGCTGGTCGCGGGCGATATCCACCGCCGGCGCGTAGGTCCAGTGCAGGCCGGCGGCGGTGGCTTCAATGGCGGTGGCACGCGCGGTGCGTTCGGCCAGGTCCGGCTCGAAGCTGGCAGCCTCACCCAGCGGGATCGGGAACACCGTGCGCATGCCATGGATGACATCGGCGGCCAGGATCACCGGGATGCCAAGACGGCTTTCCTCGGTGGCGACCTGCTGGATGCGGCGACCCAGCTCGGCGCCGACCCCGTTGAACAGCGAGCCGACCTTGCCCTCGCGCACCTGCTGCAGCACCTGGTCGGCGTTGCGCACGTTGGCTTCCGGGTTCACGTCCGGGGCGAACGGGCGGACCATGTCCGCGAAAACTCCCAGCTGGCCGACTTTTTCCTCGACGGTCATCTGGGCAATGAGGGATTCGATGCGATCGGAGGCCACCGGCAGTCCTTGATGAAAACGTTTACAAGCCCGGCATTCTAGCGATCCCGGGCCGTTTGGCGAGAGGTTTCGTCATTCAGTTTCAGCCACCAGCGGGGTCCGTACGGTCCCGCCGGCGGCTTCGCAGCTTACTCCGAGCCGGCCAACTGGCGCTGCCCGGCCATCAACATCGCATCGCTGGAGGCCTGGAACACCCGCAGGCCAAAGGCCGGCAGGATCGCCAGCAGGTGGTCGAAGATGTCCGACTGCACCGCCTCGTACTCGCCCCAGGCGGTGCTGCGGGTGAAGCAGTACAGCTCCAGCGGCAGCCCTTCGGTGGTCGGCTGCAGCTGGCGTACCAGCAGGGTCATGTCGGCATGGATGCCCGGATGGCTGCCCAGATAGCGCTCCACATACGCACGGAAGGTGCCCAGGTTGGTCACCCGGCGGCTGTTGACCTCGGCCACGCCCTGCTCGCGCAGGCGCCCGTTCCACTGGCCCAGCTCCTGCTCCTTGGCCTGCAGGTAATCACCCAGCAGCGCGAACTGGCCGAGGAACGCCAGGTCGCGCGCTTCCAGGAAGCCGACACTGTGCTGGTCCAGGTACAGCGCGCGCTTGATCCGGCGGCCGCCCGCTTCCTGCATGCCGCGCCAGTTCTTGAACGACTCGGTCACCAGCTTCTTGGTCGGAATGGTGGTGATGGTCTTGTCGAAGTTCTGCACGGTGATGGTGTGCAGCGCGATATCGATGACGTCACCGTCGGCGTTCTGGCTGGGCATCTCGATCCAGTCGCCGATGCGCACGCGGCCATCGCCACTGATCTGCACGCTGGCCACCAGTGACAGGATGGTGTCCTGGAAAATCAGCATCAGCACGGCGGTGGCGGCGCCCAGGCCGGTGACCAGCGGCCCCAGCGCAACCCCCAGCAGGGTGGCGAGAATGGACAGGCCGGCAGCCACGAACACCACGATCTTGACCACCTGCAGGTAGCCCTTGATCGGCTTGTTGCGCGCATCCGGCTTGCGCTCGTACAGGCTGTTGGCCGCGTCCAGCGCATGCGAGAACGCCATCGACACCGTCAGTACGGCCCACACGATGCACAGCTTGATGATGACGTTGACCAGGCCTGGTGGCAGGTCGGGAATGAGGGTGATACCCGAGGCGATCACCTGGCTGGGCACCACGTTGGACAGGCGCGAGATCACCCGCATCAGGTGGCTGCCACGCCCGGATTCGGCACCGGGCAGGCGCTGCAGCAGGCGCCGCAGGCCACGCACCAGGATGCGCTTGGTCACCCAGTTGGCCAGGCCCGCTGCGACCAGCAGCGCCGTGATCATCAACGCCAGGTAGGCGCCGGGATAGGGTTCCAGTGTGTTCTGCAGCCGTTCCAGCCACTGTACCGCCACCACCGCATCCACCATCAGTTGTCTCCGTTGTTGTTCGTTGTCGTTGGGGTTGCCGGCCAGCGGCCGGTACTACCGGGTCAGTCCCGCGTGCGCTCGATGATCACGCCTACCGCACGCGCACCGCGCACCGCGCCGGGCTTGCTCAGCTTCAGGCGCAGCCACTTCACCTCGAATTCGTCCAGCACGATCTGCGCGCAACGCTCGGCCAGGGTCTCGACCAGGCCGAACTCCGATTCACGCACGAACTGCTCCAGGCGCTTGCTGACCGCCTTGTAGTTCAAGGTGTGGGCGATGTCATCGCTGGCGGCCGGGCGACGGTTGTCAAAGCCCATCTCCAGATCGAACACCAGGTCCTGACGGATCCGCCGTTCCCAGTCGTAGATGCCGATCAGGGCGTCGATCGTCAGCCCTTCGATGAAAACCTTGTCCATTGCGGTTACCGGCCGAATACAAGCGGCCATGGTAACGGCACGGCGGTGACGCTGCCTGAAACGGGCGCTGTCGTGGCGTCTGCGCGGGCCTGAAAAAACAAAGGGCCCTGCTAGCGGGGCCCTTTGGTACTACCGATAGTCCCCGGGGGGAGCTCTCTCAAGCCGCGAGTCCCGGTGGCGCAGGTACGCAGATTAGACAGGGACCAAACTGTGGGTCAAGGCTATTTGCGACAAGGCAGATCCACGCATTTGCCCCAGCCGAAATGGAGGAGATCGGCCATGAGCAAAAGGTTGTCTCCCGATGTTCGTCGACGCCCTCGCCGGCCAGCATCACTCCTCCTCCACCACCGCACGTCACGATGGCTGCATACGATGCATTGAGGCGCGCCTTGTCAGCGGAGCGGCTGTCGACCTACGAGAGAATCGCATCGACCTGCGGCCCGGATGTCAGTGCCCAATCCCTGTACCTGTGGAACATGCGGATGTGCGGTGCGCTGCTCATGCCGGTCCATCTGTGCGAGGTGATCACCCGCAACGCGGCAGCAATCGTGCTTGCACGACAGCACGGCGCACATTGGCCTTGGAATGAAGCTTTCCGACGCAGGCTGCCGGCATCTTCATCCGCTTCGGCGAGAACCGCGCTGGAACAGGTTGCCTGCCGCACGACCGACACATCCGAGATCATCGCCAATCTGCCGATGGTCTTCTGGCAACAACTCTTCACCTGCCGCTTCGACGCCTCGCTGTGGATACCGGCACTCAGGGGGGTGTTGCGTCATGCGCCCTCAGCTCATCCCAGTGTCATCAGGAAAGCCATCCATGCCGACCTCGGGCGTATCCGCCATCTGCGCAACCGCATCGCCCACCACGAACCCATTCTGGAACGTGACATCGGCACCGACCTGGCGGCGATCGGGCGGCTGATCCACGCTCGCTGCCCCCACACGCTGACGTGGCTGCAACGCCACGAGCGGGCTACGACCCTGCTGGCGGCCTCGCCGTTGGCGGGTCGTCGCGCATGAAGGCCGGCCAGCGGTTCAGACCGCCGGCAACGTCGCCATGTCCCAGCGCGGGGTCACTTCCACCTTCGGTGGGTTGTGCTGGCCTGCCTGCAGCCGCAGCGCACCGGCAAACGCGATCATCGCGCCGTTGTCGGTGCACAGCGACGGACGCGGGAAGCAGGCCCGGCCGCCCAGGCGCTCGGCCATCTGCTGCAGGCGCGCGCGCAGGCGGGTATTGGCGCCCACACCGCCGGCCACCACGATCACATTGGTCCCGGCCGCTTCCAGCGCGCGTTCGCACTTGATGGACAGCGTCTCGACCACGGCATCTTCGAAGCCACGGGCGATGTCGGCACGGGTCTGTTCGCTCTGGTCGCTGTCGCGCCAGGCCATCAGCACCTGCGTCTTCAGGCCGGAGAAACTGAAATCCAGGCCTGGCCGATCCGTCATCGGCCGTGTGAAACGGTACGCCCCCGGCGTGCCCTGCTCGGCCAGCCTGGCCAGCTGCGGGCCGCCGGGGTACGGCAGCCCCATCATCTTGGCGGTCTTGTCGAAGGCCTCGCCGGCCGCATCGTCCAGGGTCTCGCCCAGCAGCCGGTACTGGCCGATGGCGTCGACAGCCACCAACTGGGTATGGCCGCCGGACACCAGCAGGGCCACGAACGGCGCCTGCGGCGGGTCGTCCTCCAGCAGCGGGGCCAGCAGGTGGCCTTCCATGTGGTGTACGCCCACAGCAGGCACTTCCAGCGCCCAGGCCAGCGACCGCGCCACCCCGGCACCGACCAGCAGTGCCCCGACCAGGCCAGGGCCGGCGGTGTAGGCCACCCCGTCGATGTCGTTCACACCCAGCCCGGCTTCGGCCAGCGTCTGCCGTACCAGCGGCAGCAGCTTGCGGACATGGTCGCGGCTGGCCAGCTCAGGCACCACACCGCCGTACTCGGCGTGCAGGGCGATCTGGCTGTAGACCGCATGGGCGCGCAGGGCCGCGCTGCCGGACAGGTCGGTGTCATACACCGCCACGCCGGTCTCGTCACAGGAAGATTCGATGCCAAGGACTCGCATGCCTGCTATTATGACGCCCCTGTCGCCCCCTCGGGGGACGGCAGATCCCCATAGCACGCAAACGACTCGCCCCTATTCAGGGTTGGCCGCTTGCAGTTTGTTTATTCGCCGCTATAATGTGCGGCTCGCCGGGCGTGACCCGGTTCTACTGTGTCCCGGAGATTCCATGCCCAGCGTCAAAGTCCGCGAGAACGAACCCTTCGAGTTTGCTCTTCGCCGCTTCAAGCGCACTTGCGAAAAGGCCGGTGTGCTGGCCGAAACCCGCAAGCGCGAGTTCTACGAAAAGCCGACCCAGGAGCGTAAGCGCAAGGCCGCCGCTGCTGTGAAGCGTCAGCTGCGCCGTTCCTCGCGCGACGTCACCAAGCGTCAGCGCCTGTACTGATCGGACGCATCTTCGTTGCGGCGGGCATCCCCTGCCGTGATGGAGTCGAAGCCGGCACGCGCGAGCGTCGCCGGCTTTTTGCGTTTCCGGGCCTGGGCATCCGCCCCTGCCCCACCACACACCACGAGGGTTCCTCATGAGCATGAAGCAGCAGCTCACCGATGACATGAAGGCCGCCATGAAGGGCGGCGAGAAGCACAAGCTGGGCGTCATCCGCCTGATCAACGCGGCCATCAAGCAGCGCGAAGTGGACGAGCGCATCGAGCTCGACGACACCGCCGTGATCGCCGTGCTGGACAAGATGGTCAAGCAGCGCAAGGACTCGGTCAGCCAGTTCGAAGCCGCCAACCGCGAAGACCTGGCCGAGATCGAGCGCGCCGAGATCGTGGTGATCGAAGCCTACCTGCCCGCCAAGATGGGCGAAGCCGAGATCGTCGCCGCCATCCAGGCCGCCATCGCCGAGACCGGCGCCAGCAGCGCGGCAGACATGGGCAAGCTGATGGGCGCACTGAAGCCCAAGCTCGCCGGCCAGGCCGACATGGGCCTGGTGTCCAAGCTGGTCAAGCAGCAGCTGGCCTAAGGCAGCACTTATCCGGTAGCGCCGGGCAATGCCCGGCGTTTCCGATGCTTCACCGCGCCTTCGACCCCGGGCTGTTACAACGCCGGCATGGTTGAACCCGCGCACACTGTTCCCGTGAATCTACGCAAATACGTCCAGCGCCTGCAGGACAGCTTCCCGATGGCCGTCGGCAAGCGCTTCGTCGAAATCGACGTACTCACCCAGGCCGCCTCGGTCTCTTTCTACGCCCTGCTTTCGATGGCACCGCTGCTGGTGCTGCTGCTGTGGCTGACCGCCTCGCTGTACCCGCCCGCGCAGCAGGCCCTGGTCGACCAGATCAGTGCCGCCGCCGGCAGCAGCGCGGCCACCGTGGCCGAAACCGTGCTGAAGAACGCCGACAACCAGCCCGACGTGGGATCGCTGGCCGGCCTGTGGAGCACACTGTTGTTGTTCGTGGGCGCCACTGCGGTGTTCGCCCAGCTGCAGAACGCACTGAACCTGATCTTCCGCACCAGCGGCGAACGGCTTGAAGGCATCAAGGCCTGGCTGCGCAAGCGCGTGTTCTCCTTCGGCGTGGTGCTGGCGCTGGGCTTCCTGCTGATCCTGTCGATGACAGCCACCACCATGCTGCAGGTGGCGTTCGCGCAGTTGCCGTCGATCCTGCCGGCCATCGGTTACCTGACCAGCCTGCTGCTGTACGCGGTGGGCTTTGCCTTCATGTACCACTACCTGCCCGACCGGCGCGTGGCGTGGCGCCAGGCCTTCATCGGCGGCGCCATCACCTCGGCGCTGTTCGCGTTGGGCCGCTATGGCATCGGCGTCTACATCGCCACCGTGGCCCCGGGCAGCGCCTATGGCTCGATGGGCGCGCTGGTCATTTCGCTGGTCTGGATCTACTACGCCACCGTGGTGTTCTTCGTTGGCGCATTGATGACGGCGGTGATCGACGAGCGCCTGCGCGCACGCAGCCATCTGGCGGCGGCCGGCATCGATCCTGCCGAGGCCGGCCCGCTGCCCGGCAGGGAGTAAACTAGGCGGACTGTTTGTTCCGCCTCGCGTGGCCACTGGCCGCGCCCCTGCCTTGTTGCCCATGGCCCGTATCCCCGACGCATTCATCGACGACCTGCTGGCCCGCTCCGACATCGTCGAGGTGGTGGGCAGCCGCGTGCCGTTGAAACGTCAAGGCAAGGAGTACGCCGCGCGCTGCCCGTTCCATGACGAACGCTCGGCCTCGTTCACCGTCTCGCCGACCAAGCAGTTCTATCACTGCTTCGGCTGCGGCGCGCACGGCACCGCCATCAGCTTCCTGATGAACTACGACCGCCTCGAGTTCCTCGATGCGGTGGACGAACTGGCCAAGCGTGCCGGCATGGAAGTACCGCGCAGCGAGAACCCGCGCAGCGCCCAGCAGCAGGACGACAGCCGCGAGTTGTACTCCGCGCTGGATGCCGCCACGAAGTTCTTCCAGAAGCATCTGGAAGGCAGCGACAAGGCGCGCAGCTACCTGGATGGGCGCGGCGTGGATGAAGAGAACCGCGCGCGCTTCCAGATCGGCTATGCGCCGGATGGCTACAGCGGCCTGCGCGATGCGCTGGGCAAGGACGAGCGGCGGATGAAGCTGCTCGACCGCGCCGGCCTGTTCTCCAAGAACGACCGTGGCCACGTCTACGACAAGTTCCGCGACCGGGTGATGTTCCCGATCTTCGACCGCCGTGGCCGGGTGATCGCCTTCGGCGGCCGCGTGTTCGAAAAGGACGACGGCCCCAAGTACCTCAACTCGCCCGAGACCGCGCTGTTCCACAAGGGGCGTGAACTGTACGGCCTGTGGCAGGTGCGCCAGGCCAACCAGAAGATCGAGCGCTTGATCGTGGTCGAGGGCTACATGGATGTGGTCTCGCTGTTCCAGTTCGGCGTCACCCAGGCGGTGGCGACGCTGGGCACGGCCACCACGCCGGACCACGCCGAGCTGCTGTTCCGCAACGCACCGGATGTGTTCTTCTGCTTCGACGGCGATGCCGCCGGCCGCCGCGCCGGCTGGAAGGCGCTGGAATCGGTGCTGCCACGCATGAAGGATGGCCGCCAGGCGTTCTTCTTGTTCCTGCCCGATGGCGAGGACCCGGACAGCATCGTGCGCAAGGAAGGCGCCGACGCGTTCGACGAACGCCTGAAGCAGGCCACGCCACTGTCGCAGTTCTTCTTCGACGAGCTCAGCCGCGAGGTCAACCTGGGCACGCTTGATGGCAAGGCGCGCCTGGCCGAGCGGGCGAAGCCGATGCTGGCGCAGATTCCCGACGGCGCCTTCGGCGATCTGATGAAGCAGCAGCTGGGGCAGCTGACCGGCCTGGGCGGCAACAACGCCGCACGGCCGTCAATGCCGCAGCGTGCGCCGTCGCGCACCATCCAGCCGGTGGCCAGGCGCAGCCTGGTGCGCGGTGCGATCGCGGTGCTGCTGCAGCAACCGTCACTGGCCTTGTCGCTTGGCGGCAAGCACCACTTCCAGGGCCTGCGCCTGCCCGGGGTGGAGCTGCTGCTGGAGCTGCTGGGACTGGTCGAACAGCGCCCGGACATCAGCACCGGCGCCCTGCTGGAACATTTCGATGGCCGTGAAGAGCAGGCCTCGCTGCACACCTTGGCTGCGCAGGTGATGCCCGGCGACGATGCGATGTGGACCCAGGAACTTCACGATGCGGTCGCTCAGCTGGAAAAACAGCTGCTGGTGCAACGTCTGGAAGAGTTGTTGGCAAAGCAGCGCCAGCAGGGTCTGGACGATACTGACAAGTACGAACTGCGCGAGCTGTTGAAGGCCCGCGCCACCCTGCGCCTGTAGCGGCGCCACGCTTCCGGAGAGCCCATGCTGCTGCGCCTGACCTGCCTGCTGTTGCTGTCGCTCTGTTCGATCCTGCCGGCCCTGGCCGACGCTGCCGACCTGCCTGAAGTGCGCCCCGGCCTTTACGCCGGCGGCCAGCCCACCGCTGCCCAGCTGCAGGCCCTGGCAGCACAAGGCGTGCGCACGGTCATCGATCTGCGCCAGCCCGATGAAGACCGCGGCTTCGATGAGACCGGCCAGGCCGAAGCGCTGGGCCTGCGCTATGTGCGCATCCCCGTCGCGGGCGCCGATGGACTGGATGCCGCCAACGTGCGTGCCGTGCACCAGGCACTGCAGCAGAGCCAGGGGCCGGTGCTGCTGCACTGTGCCTCCGGCAACCGCGCCGGCGCCGTGCTCGGCCTGGTCAACGCGCGCCATGAACATGCCAGCCCCGAACAGGCCCTGCAGCTGGGCCAGCGTGCCGGCCTGAAGTCGCTGGAAGCGGCCACCCGCGAGCGCCTCGCCGCGCCCGTCACCTCCCCCTGATTCCCCAGTACCAAGGAGCCTGCCCACCATGACCCGCTGGTGGTCGCGCCTGCGACCGGACAACTTCACCCTCGCCCTGCTATGCACGGTAGGCCTGGCCTCGCTGCTGCCGATGAAGGGCGCCGCCGCCATCGTCCTCGACGACGTCACCACGATCGCCATCGCTGCGCTGTTCTTCCTGCACGGCGCGCGCCTGCCGCGTGAATCGATCATCGGCGGCATGCTGCACTGGCGGCTGCACCTGACCATTCTGGCCTGCACCTTCATCCTGTTCCCGCTGCTGGGGCTGTTGTTCAAGCCGCTCTCGGGCTGGCTGCTGACCCCCGAGCTGTACCTGGGCGTGCTGTTCCTGTGCACCCTGCCCTCCACCGTGCAATCGTCCATCGCCTTCACCTCGATGGCGCGCGGCAACGTGCCGGCGGCAGTGTGCAGCGCCTCGCTGTCGAGCATCCTCGGCGTGTTCCTGACGCCATTGCTGCTGACCGCATTCGCGGGCACATCCGGCGGCGTGCACGATCCGCTGCATGCCATCGGCGGCATCATGCTGCAGCTGCTGGTGCCGTTCGTGGCCGGCCACCTGCTGCGGCCGTGGATAGCCGGCTGGGTGGAGAAGCAGCGCGCGCTGCTGCGCTACACCGACCAGGCCACCATTCTGCTGGTGGTCTATTCCGCATTCGGCGAAGCGGTAACCGAGGGCTTGTGGAGCAAAACGCCGCTGCTGTCATTGTTCGCCGTCGCGGTGGTTGCCGCGGTGCTGCTGGGCATCGCCATGCCGCTGATCACCTTCATCGCGCGCCGCCTGCGCTTCAACCGCGAAGACGAGATCGCCATCGTGTTCTGCGGCTCGAAGAAGAGCCTGGCCACCGGCGTGCCGATCGCCAAGGTATTGTTTGCCGGCGGCAGCCTCGGCGCCATCGTGCTGCCGGTGATGATCTACCACCAGATCCAGCTGATCGTCTGCGGCGTGATCGCGCAGCGCTATGCGCGGCGCAAGCCGTGACCCGACACGCGGCCTTCTGCCGAAAACCATCCACGCATGGCGTGGATCTACTGTAGAGCCGAGCCCATGCTCGGCTGAGGGCGCTCCACGCCATGCGTGGATGCGTCAGCCCTTTACAACCAGGGCAGGATCCAGTGGTCCACCAGCAGGAAGGCGAACAGCGCCATCAGGTAGACGATGGAGTAGCTGAACATCTTCATCGAGAACAGCTCGTCCGGCGGGTCGAGCATGCGCCAGGCGTACCAGAGGAACACCGCGTTGAGCACGATCGCGCCGCCCAGGTAGAACGCGCCGCTCATGCCGACCACGTACGGCAGTACGCAGACCAGCGCCAGCACCACCGAGTACGCCATGATCTGCTTGCGGGTGTGCACCACGCCGTGGGTGACCGGCAGCATCGGGATTTCCGCCTTGGCGTAGTCCTCGCGGCGGAAGATCGCCAGCGCCCAGAAGTGCGGCGGTGTCCAGATGAAGATGATCAGCACCAGCAGCGACGAGTACGCCCAGTCCGACGAACCCTGCATGCCGGTCACCGCCGCCCAGCCCAGCATCGGCGGCATCGCGCCGGCCAGGCCACCGATGACGATGTTCTGCGAGGTCGCGCGCTTGAGGTATACGGTGTAGATCACCGCGTACCCGATCAGCGAAGCGAACGTCAGCACCGCGGTGATCCAGTTCACCCACAGCACCAGGATCGCCATCGACAGCACGATCAGCACGCTGGCGAACACCAGCACCTGCCACGGCTTGACCTTGCCCACCACCAGCGGGCGCCACGAAGTGCGCGCCATCTGTGCATCGATGTGCGCATCCAGCAGCTGGTTGATGGCTGCTGCGGCCGAGGCGGCCAACCAGATGCCGAGGAAGCCGAGCACACCGGCGCGCACCTGCTCCCAGCTGGGCACGCCCGGGATGGCCAGGACCATGCCGACCAGCGCGGTGAAGACGATCAGGGCGACGACCTTGGGTTTGGTCAGGTCCCAGTACTGGCGATAGTTGGAAAACATGGAATCAGTCCGGGGCACGCAGGCGGGCCAGCAGGCTGACCAATACAAACAACAGGGCAACGGCTACGCCGTTGTGCAACACCGCCACTTCCAGCGGCAAGGCCAGCTTCACATTGAGGATGCCCAGGGTGACCTGCAGCACCAGCAACGCCATCAGTGCCGACGCCCAGCCACGCATGCTCGGCAACCGGAACAGACGCAGGCCCAGCCACAGCAGGTAAGCGGCAACAACGATGGCAAACAGGCGGTGTGCCATCTGGATGGCAATACGCGAGGCGCCATCGAGCACGCCACCTTCGTAGTCCACGCCGATGCCACGCCAGAGGGTGAAGCCCTCGGCGAAGTTGTGCTGCGGCCACCACTGGTTGGCGCAGCGCGGGAAGTTGTCCAGCGAAGCGCTGCCACCACCGCACGCCAGCGCCGCGTAGTTGGCGCTGACCCAGCCACCGAGCGCGATCTGGGTGACCAGTACGGCCACGCCGATGCGCAGCAGCCACTTCAGCTTCGGCGCTTCGGCCAGAGTGATCGGCATGTGCGTGGCGCGCCACGCCATCCACACCAGCAGGCCGAACATCAGCATGCCGCCCAGCAGATGGCCCATCACCACGATGGGCTTGAGCAGCAGGGTCACCGTCCACATGCCCAGCAGGGCCTGGAAGATCACTACCGCCAGGGTCAGCAACGCAGCGCGCGCCAGGTCGATGTTGCTCCAGCGCAGCGCAGCGATCAGCAGGATCGCCTCGCCGATCAACGCCAGGATGCTGGCCGTGCCGTGCCACCCCATCATGTACAGCGGTATGCCCGCCGCCACCAGTACGCAGGCGGTCACTACCGCCGTGCTGCCGAAACGACGCTTGCGGGTGGCCAGCAGGGCCAGGGTCAGGATCTCGATGCCGAGCGCGCCGGCCAGGAAACGGTGCACCTGCTCACGCCAGGCCTTGTGCGTTTCCAGCGGGCGGATCTCCGCGGCCGGATGGCCGATCGTCTCTTCCACGTGCTGCGGCCAGGTCGCCTGCCCATAGCAGGTCGGCCAGTCCGGGCAGCTCAGGCCGGCATCGGACAGGCGCACGAACGCACCGAACATGATCGTGCTCGCGGTCATGATCATGGCGAACCACGCCAGGCGGTGGAAGTTGCGGTGCAGCGCCGGACGCGCGGAAAGGCTCATCAAACAGGACTCACTTCAGTTTCAGCAACGTGGCCATGTCCTTGCGCAGGCCACCGAGATCGCTCCCGGGGGCATGACGCATGATCACGAAGCCGTTCGGATCGATCACGTAGACCGGCAAACCGGCCGGATCATCGACGCCGGGCAGCGTCGCGCGCAGTGCTGGCGACGGTGCCAGCGGCCGCAGCGCGGGCAGCGAGGCGATCGACGCCGGTGGCGTTCCCAGCCACAGGATCTCCACATTATCGGCGTTATGGCCGAACAGCTGCCACACCTTGCCCAGCCCCTGCGACAAAGTGACGCACTGCGCGTCGCATGCACCGGCCGGTGCCACCAGCAGCCGCCAGGTGCGCGCTTCCGGGTTCCAGGGGTAGGCGCTGCCGTCGGCCAGCGTCGGTGGCTGCTGGCGCAGGTCCACCGGCGGCTTCAGCATCTGGCCGTTGTTGCGGTGTGCGGTCGGCTGCCAGCCGGAGAAGCGCAGCACGGCAGCCAGTGCCATTGCCCCGAAGAAAACGGCGAACAGCAGCAGCAGGGTCCGGCGGCCGTTGCCGCGCGCCTGCGGGGACGTAGCAGTGTTCATGCAGTGCATTTTCTCATGGTTGGGTGATGGATGCCGGGGCCGGTAGTGCCGGCCGCTGGCCGGCAACCACCGGATCAATCAGATGCCGGCCAGCGGCCGGTACTACCGTGTTGAACGCCTCCTGCGCCATTCCAGCACCAGCGCCACGATCAGCACCGTCAGCGCCAGCCCGAACCACTGCACCGCATAGCCCAGATGGCGCTCGGGCGGCAGCGTGTTCGGCAGCAGGTCGAGATCGCGTTCATCGCCGAAGGGCAGCGCCGGATCCAGCCGCAGCACGCGCTCGGGCAGCGCAGGCAACCCCAGTGAGGCTGCCAGGCCCTCGGCCGGCAAGCGGCTGGCCAACCAGCGGCCCGTCTCGCCGGTTGCGGTGAACGCCGGCCCCAGCACCAGCCCGGCCGACGGCGGCGGTGCCAGCAGGCCGCGTACATCCACCGGCGACGGTGGCAACGGCAGCTGCGGCAACTGGCGATCCGGCGGCAGCGCGCGCCAGCCCAGGTCCACCAGCAACACGCTGCCGGCATCACTGCGGAAAGGGCGGTAGATCTTCACTCCGGCGCGGCCGTGGCGCATCTGGTTGTCCAGCAGCACCACGCCCGGCAGGAAACGGCCGTGGTCGGCCACCCCATGCAGGGCCCCCGGTGCTGCCAGCGCCTGCGCCAATGACAACGCCTGCGCAGTGGCTGGCGCCTGTGCATCCAGCATGGCCTGCTTGGCATGCATCCGTTGCAGCTGCCACACGCCCAACGCGCTGAATCCGGCCATGGCCAGCACGGCCATCAGCCAACCGATCACCCGCGTGTGCTGGCGCGTCATGACAAGTCCGCGCAAACGCGGTCAGATAGGCACATCCACCCTGCCTTCGAGCCGCGCATGAGTGATTCGCTGAAGACCCTGCTGGTAATCGCGTTTCTGATCGTCATCGTCTGGAATCTGGGCGCCGGCCTGTATTACCTGCTGGTGGACCGTGGCCAGACCAAGCGCACGGTCAACGCGCTGACCCGTCGCATCGGCGTGTCGGTGGCGTTGATCGTACTGGTGATCGTGTGCATCTACATGGGCTGGATCAAACCGCATGGCATCAGCGGCTGAGGCCGCCGCACGCCGCGCGGTCAAAGCACGTAGACAAACAGGAACAGCATCAGCCACACCACGTCGACGAAGTGCCAGTACCACGCGGCCGCTTCAAAGGCGAAATGGTTGTCGCGGGTGAAATGCCCCTTCGCCGAGCGCAGCCACATCACGATCAGCATGATCGTGCCCAGCAGCACGTGCGCGCCGTGGAAGCCGGTCAGCATGAAGAAGGTCGAACCGTAGATGCCTGATCCGAGCGTCAGGTTCAGCTCCTTGTAGGCGTGGATGTATTCCTCCGCCTGCAGGGTGAGGAAGCCCAGGCCAAGCAGCACGGTCAGCCCCAGCCAGACCAGCAGCTGGCGACGGTTGCCCGCCTTCAACGCGTGGTGGGCGATGGTCAGGGTCACGCCCGAGGTCAGCAGGATCAACGTATTGATCAGCGGCAGGCCCCAGGCCGGGATGGTCTGGAAGGCGCCGCCGATCGCCGCCGGGCCATTGGTTGGCCAACCGGCCGAGTAGCCCTGCCACAGCAGCTCGTTGGTCATCACCCCGCGGCCTTCGCCACTGAGCCAGGACAGGCCAAGGTGGCGGGTATAGAACAGCGCACCGAAGAAGGCACCGAAGAACATCACTTCGGAGAAGATGAACCAGACCATGCCCATCCGGAACGAGCCATCGACCTGGCGGTTGTAGTTGCCGGCCTGCGATTCGCGCACCACGTCGCTGAACCACCAGAACAGGGTCACCACCAGCATCGCGATGCCCGCGTAGAAGGTCCAGCGGCCCCAGCTGGCGTCATTGAGCCAGCTGGCGACGCCGACCATGGTCACCATCATTGCGATGGAACCCACGAACGGCCATTTGCTCTGGGCCGGAACGAAGTACACGTTGGCGTCGGTCGGTGTCTGGGCCATGGTCGGTATCCGGGTCAGGGAGCGGCGTGTGCGCCCGCCGACGTGGCGGGCGCAGCCAGCCGGTCGGACAACGCATCGTTGCGGTAGAAGGTGTAGGACAGGGTGATCGTGCGGATCTCCGGCGGCAGGTCCGGATCGACGATGAAGCGCACCGGCATGTCGCGCTTTTCGCCGGCCTGCAGGGTCTGCGCGGTGAAGCAGAAGCACTCGGTCTTGCTGAAGAACCCCGACGCGCGCGCCGGCGCCACCGAAGGCACGGCACTGCCCACCACCGCCTGCTGGCTGTCGTTGCGGGCGAAGTACAGTGCTTCATTGAGCTCGCCCGGCACCACGTCCATGGTCAGCTGCTCGGGATGGAACGACCACGGCAGCCGTGAGTTCACGCCACCGTCGAATTCCACCCGCACGGTGCGCTTGCCGGACGCGGCCCCGGTACTGGCCTCGCTGCCCGGCCCGCGCTCCAGGCGCACGCCGAACACCTTTTCGCAGGCAATGCGGTACAGCGGCACCAGTGAGAACGTCAGCAGGAACACGACCACCGCCACGCCGATCAGGCGCGGCAGCCCGGCGCTGCGTGACGTCGCGGTGGCCGGCGCCTCGCTCATCGCCCCATCACCCCGCTCAGGATGAAGCCGACATAGACCAGCACGGCCACCGCGCCCACCCACATCGCAGTGCGACGTGCGCGTTGCCGGCGCAGAGCCATTTCGTCGGTGTCGATGGAAGGACTCTCCTCATGCATGTCGCACCTCAATGACCGATGTCGTCGTGGGCCAGGTCACCCGGGCGGATGGTCGGCGGCGTGGTGAAGGTGTGCGCCGGTGCCGGCGAGGGCAGCGTCCACTCCAGGCCGCGCGCGCCTTCCCAGGAGCGGGCCTCGGCCTTCTCGCCGTTGCGCAGCGAGGACAGCAGGATCGCGGCCATCATGAACGGGGTAGCGAACATGCCGAACGCGCCGATCGAACTGATCAGGTTCCAGTCGGCGAAGGCCACGCTGTAATCGGGAATGCGGCGCGGCATGCCGGCCAGGCCGAGGAAATGCTGCGGGAAGAACAGCAGGTTGACGAATACGATCGACCACCAGAAGTGCACCTTGGCCCACGTCTCGTTGTACATGCGCCCGGTCCATTTCGGCCACCAGTAGTACACCGCCGCGATCAGCGCGAACACCGCGCCGGTCACCAGCACGTAGTGGAAGTGGGCCACCACGAAGTAGGTGTCGTGGTACTGGAAGTCGGCGGCGACAATGGCCAGCATCAGGCCGGAGAACCCACCGATGGTGAACAGGATGACGAAGGCCACCGACCACAGCATGGGTGCCTCGAACGTCAACGAGCCACGCCACATGGTGCTGACCCAGTTGAACACCTTCACCCCGGTCGGGATCGAGATCAGCATGGTGGCGAACATGAAGTAGATCTCGCCACCCAGTGGCATGCCCACGGTGAACATGTGGTGGGCCCAGACGATGAACGACAGGAACGCGATCGCGGCAGTGGCGTACACCATCGCCTGGTAGCCGAACAGCGGCTTGCGGCTGAAGGTCGGGATGATCTCGCTGACCACGCCGAAGGCGGGCAGGATCATGATGTAGACCTCGGGATGGCCGAAGAACCAGAAGATGTGCTGGAACATCACCGGGTCGCCGCCACCGGCGGCATTGAAGAAGCTGGTGCCGAAGAACTTGTCGGTCAGCAGCATGGTCACCGCACCGGCCAGCACCGGCATCACCGCGATCAGCAGGAAGGCGGTGATCAGCCAGGCCCAGCAGAAGATCGGCATCTTCAGCAGATCGATACCCGGTGCGCGCATGTTCAGCACGGTGGCGATGATGTTGATCGCGCCCATGATCGAACTGATGCCGGCAACGTGGATGGCGAACACGGTGAAGGCGACGTTGTAGCCACCCTGCAGCGACAGCGGCGGGTACAGCGTCCAGCCACCGGCCGGCGCACCACCGGGCAGCAGGAAGGTCATCAACAGCAGGCTGAAGGCCACAGGCAGCAGCCAGAACGACCAGTTGTTCATGCGCGGCAGCGCCATGTCCGGCGCGCCGATCTGCAACGGGATCATCCAGTTGGCCAGGCCGACGAAGGCCGGCATCACACCGCCGAAGATCATCACCAGTGCATGCACGGTGGTCAGCTGGTTGAAGATCTCCGGACGGATGTACTGGATGCCGGGCTGGGCCAGTTCCAGCCGTATCAGCACACTCATGAACGCGCCGATGACGAACATGATGAAGCTGAAACCCAGGTACAGCGTGCCGATGTCCTTGTGGTTGGTCGAGAAGAACCAACGCTCGAAGAAGCTCTGCGGGTGGTGATGATCGTCGTGCCCAACTGCCGAGTGCGCCATTGCCAAACACCTCTCAGGATCGGTTGTCGCCGCGGCCGCGATGCGGCCACGGGCAGTTACATCAGGCTCCGCTGGCGGTCGCTGCCGGCGCGCTGCCGGCTTCGGCCGCTGCCGGTGCGGCTGCAGGCGGCTCCGGGGTTCCGGCAGCAGGGGCCGCAGGTGCAGCCGGTTCGGCAGGCGGCGCCGGCTTGCGCTGCGCCAGCCACTGCTTGAACTCCTCCTTGGACACCGCCTCGACCACGATCGGCATGAAGCCATGGTCCTTGCCGCACAGCTCCGCGCACTGCCCACGGTAGACGCCCGGCTGCTCGATGCTGGTCCAGGCCTCGTTGATGAAGCCCGGAATCGCATCCTGCTTCCAGCCCAGCGCCGGTACCCACCAGGCGTGGATCACGTCATCGGAGGTGATCACGAAGCGCACCTTGGTATCGACCGGCAGCACCAGCCGGTTGTCGACATCAAGCAGGTAATGCGGATGGCTTTCGCGCGTCGGCACCTTGCCGCTCTGCCGCATGCGGTCGGATTCGCGGTCCAGGCGGCTGGTGAAGGTGACGTTCTCACCGAGGTATTCGTACTTCCACATCCACTGGTAGCCGGTCACCTTCACGGTCATCTCGGCATCGCGGGTGTCGTACATCTTGATCAGGTTGGCCGTGGCCGGCCACGCCATCACCACCAGGATGATCACCGGAATCACCGTCCAGATGATCTCGGCCTTGGTGTTGTGGCTGAACGTGGCAGCGACCGCCCCCTTGGACTTGCGGAACTTGAACATCGCATAGGCCATCGCACCGAACACGATCACCCCGATCACCGAGCAGACGATCAGCGAGAGGTTGTTCGATTCCCAGGCCAGGCGCGAGGTCTGGGTCACCCCCTTGCCCATGTTCAGCTGCCACGGCTTTGGATCAGCCGCCTGGGCCAGTGCCGTCCCCGGCATCGACAGCAGGGCCCCCATCGCGGCGGCCATTGCAACGCACTTCGTGCCCCACCTTCTGCTTTGCTTCATTGCCTAGACCCTTAGCGTCGTCGGTTGCCGCCATCGCTGGCGGCGAGCAAATCTTCAAGCGTTTCAACAAGCGTTTGACGTTCGGCTGGCGCGAGGAAACTCCCCACCTCCACCTGCCGGCCGCTGGATGCAAGCCGGACCCTCGCATCGTCGGTGAGCAGGCGCACCCAATGGGGGTGGGCCCGGAACACCGGCGATCCACCGGGCACGGGGATGACCTCCACGCACGCCGGCACTACCCGGATCTCTTCCTGCCGTTCACCGCTGCGCCACAACGCGCGCAACGCAGCTGCCAGCAACAGGCTGTACAGCAGCGCGAACAGGGGGGCGAATGCGTTGCCGGCCATCCACCCCAGGGCGGACACCAGCCACATCACCCCCGACAACACAGCAAACAACAGGACGAACTGCCGGGCATCGAGCGCCCGTGGGGGACGCAGTCGCAGCTGCGTACCTGACCCATCCGGAGCTGTAAGCACCTCGATCATGTCGCAACCGCGTTCCTGCCGCGGGAAACGTCTTGATGGTAGCCCTGCCCTCTCGCAGGTAGCAAGGGTGCATTCACACTTTTTCCGATGCTGCAATACAGCATGAGGCCAGCGGCGCGAATGACGAATTCGGCACAAAACCGGCGGACTTTGCTGAACACGCTGAATCGACCACCGCTAGGGGCTATCAGCGTTCACGAAGGTGGCGGGAAAGGACTTCCAGACGGCGCAAAAATGATTAAAATCGCCAAGTTTTCCACTGGCCGGATCGGCATGAACGCACCTTCCACTCCCCTTGCTGCCGGCGACGCTCCGCGTCCTTCGGTGCTGCTGTCGCCGGAACTGCCGGCGTCCCCCAACCCGTTCCGCCAGGCCATCACCGATGGCTGGCTGAAGGACGAGGCCAGCCACGTGCGCGAGCTGCTGGCGCAGGCCCGCCTGCCCGCCGACGAGCAGGCCAAGGTGCAGGCACTGGCGGCCGACCTGGTCGCCCGCGTACGCGTGCGCGCCAAGGACCAGGGCGCGATCGAAGCCTTCATGCGCCAGTACGACCTGGGCAGCGAGGAAGGCGTGCTGCTGATGTGCGTGGCCGAAGCGCTGCTGCGCATTCCGGACCAGGACACCGCCGACAAGCTGATCCGCGACAAGCTGGCCGATGCCGATTGGGAAAAGCATCTGGGTGGCAGCGACTCGGTGCTGGTCAATGCATCGACCTGGGGCCTGATGCTGACCGGCAAGCTGGTGCAGATGAACGATGCCACCCGCGCCGATGCGCCCAGCGCGTTCAAGCGCCTGGTCGGCCGCGTCGGTGAGCCGGTGGTGCGCCTGGCCGTGCGCCAGGCGATGAAGATCATGGGCCACCAGTTCGTCATGGGCCGCACCATCAGCGAAGCACTGTCGCGCTCGCACAAGGGCGACAACGCCAGTTACCGCTACTCGTTCGATATGCTCGGCGAAGGCGCGCTGACCATGAAGGACGCCCTGCGCTACCTGGAAGACTACCGACGTGCGATCCACGCCATCGGTGGCGATCACAAGGCACGCGGTGGCCGCCCGGAGGGCGACGTCAACAACGCCCCCGGCATCTCGATCAAGCTGTCGGCACTGTACCCGCGCTACGAGCACGCCAAGCGTGCGCGCGTGCTGAAAGACCTGGTGCCGGGCGTGCTGGAACTGGCACAGCTGGCCAAGAGCTACGGCATCGGCTGCACCGTCGATGCCGAAGAATCCGACCGCCTGGAACTGTCGCTGGACATCATCGAGCAGGTGTTCGGCGATGCCTCGCTGGCCGGCTGGGATGGATTCGGCGTGGTCGTACAGGCCTACCAGAAGCGTACCCCGTACACGATCGACCACCTGGCCGACATGGCCCGCCGCGCCGGTCGCCGCCTGCAGGTGCGTCTGGTCAAGGGCGCCTATTGGGACGCCGAGATCAAGCGCGCGCAGATCGAAGGCTACCCGGGCTACCCGGTGTTCACCCGCAAGCAGAACACCGACGTGTCCTACCTTGCCTGCGCCAAGCGCCTGTTCACCCATGCCGACGCCATCTACCCGATGTTCGCCACGCACAACGCGCACACCATCGCCGCAGTGCGCAGCATCGCCAATGGCGGTGTGTACGAACACCAGAAGCTGCACGGCATGGGCGATGACCTGTACGCCGAAGTGGTACCGGCCGACCGTCTGAACCTGCCGTGCCGCGTGTACGCACCGGTGGGTTCGCATGAAGACCTGCTGCCGTACCTGGTACGTCGCCTGCTTGAAAACGGCGCCAATTCCAGCTTCGTCAACCGCATCACCGATGAGCGCGTGCCGATTGCCGACCTGGTCCGTGATCCGGTCGAGATGGTTGCCTCGTTCGATTCGATCCCACATCCGAAAATCCCGCTGCCGGTCGACCTGCTGCGCAGCCAGAACCACGACAGGAAGAACTCCATGGGCGCCAACCTCGCCAACGACAACGAACTGCGCGCCCTGGCCGAGCAGCTCAACGCGGCAGTGAAGCCCTGGTCGGCCGCGCCGCTGGTGCCGGGTGCCAATCCGGCCGGCGCCGTGCTGCCGGTGACCAATCCTGCCGACACCCGTGAAGTGGTCGGCCAGTGGCAGGCCGCCGACGCCGCCACCGTGCAGACGGCGCTGGCCAATGCCGTGGCCGCGCAGCCGGGCTGGAACCGCACCCCGGCTGCCAGCCGTGCCGCCATCCTCGAACATGCCGCCGACCAGCTGGAAGCGCGCATGCCGGAGTTCATGGCGCTGTGCGTGAAGGAAGCCGGCAAGAGCCTGCCCGACGGCATCGCCGAAGTACGCGAAGCGGTGGACTTCCTGCGCTACTACGCCAAGCAGGCGCGCGAGCAGTTCAGCCATGCTGAAAAGCTGCCGAGCCCGACCGGTGAATCCAACGAACTGCAGCTGCACGGCCGCGGCGTGTTCGTCTGCATCAGCCCGTGGAACTTCCCGCTGGCGATCTTCCTCGGCCAGGTGGCCGCTGCACTGGCCGCCGGCAACAGCGTCATTGCCAAGCCGGCCGAGCAGACCAACCTGATCGGCTACTACGCGGTGAAGCTGCTGCACGATGCCGGCGTGCCGGCCGACGTGGTGCAGTACCTGCCGGGCGACGGCGCCACCGTCGGTGCCGCGCTGACCGCCGACCCGCGCGTGGCCGGCGTGGCCTTCACCGGCTCCACCGACACCGCCCGTGCGATCAACCGTGCGATGGCTGCGCGTGATGCGGCCATCGGCGTGCTGATTGCCGAGACCGGTGGCCAGAACGCCTTCATCGCCGACTCCTCGGCGCTGCCGGAACAGCTGGTCAAGGATGCGATCGGTTCGGCCTTCACCTCCGCGGGCCAGCGCTGCTCGGCCGCACGCGTGCTGTTCGTGCAGGACGACATCGCCGACAAGGTGATGACCATGCTGGCCGGTGCGATGAAGGAACTGAAGGTCGGCAACCCCGGCCTGCTGTCCACCGACGTCGGCCCGGTGATCGATGCCGATGCGTTGCAGATCCTGCAGGACCATGCCGTGCGCATGGATCGCGAAGCACGCCTGATCGCCGCGGCCGAGCTGTCTGCCGACGCCGCCAACGGCACCTTCTTCGCCCCGCGTGCCTACGAACTGAAGAACCTGGACCAGCTGCAGAAGGAAATCTTCGGGCCGGTGCTGCACGTGATCCGCTGGAAGGGCGATCAGCTCGATGCGGTGATCGACCAGATCAACGCCACCGGCTACGGCCTGACCCTGGGCGTGCACTCGCGCATCGACGAGACCGTGGACCGCATCAGCAATGGCGTCCACGTCGGCAACGTCTATGTCAACCGCAACCAGATCGGTGCGGTGGTCGGCGTGCAGCCGTTCGGCGGCCAGGGCCTGTCCGGCACCGGCCCGAAGGCCGGCGGCCCGCACTACCTGCTGCGCTTTGCCACCGAAAAGACGGTGACGGTGAACACTACCGCTGCCGGCGGCAATGCCTCGCTGCTGACCCTGGGCGATTGATTCCAGGCGTCATGCAGTGAACGAAAAACCCCGCGAAAGCGGGGTTTTTTGTGCCGTTGCGGTCGCGTCGGGGCAGGCCCGGCAATGATCACGCCACCACGCTGAACCGGTTGTCCGCCCGCGTCGCCAGCGCTTCCTGCACGCGCGCGATCCGCGTCTCCAGGCCACCCTCCAGCAACACATACGCAACTCCGCGCGCCTGCAGCTGCTGCAGGTACCACGCGTGTTGCTGTGCACGGAAACCCTCACCCACCCGCGTCCCATCCTGTTCGAACGGAATATCCGGCGCACACAGGAACAGCAGGTCGTAGCCGCGTTCGGCAGCCCGCTGCAGCGGCTCGGGCGTCGTACCAAACATCCAGCCGCTGTAGCCCAGCGTCACCAATGGCGTGGTGTCGCAGAACAGCCAACGATGCGCGTGCTGCGCGGCCCGGTCCTCGTGCCGGGGTTGAGTCTCAGCAATGCGCAGCAGATCCTGCGCCAGCAGTTCGCCGCCCTGCTGTTCCCACAGGGTACGACCGAACTCGGGCACCCACACCGTATCCAGCCGCTCGGCAAGCACGCGCGCCAGCGTGCTCTTGCCCGTGGATTCGCCACCAATGAAGGCCACGCGCTGCACATGCTCGGCGTATACGGCCGGGCTCAGGCTGCTCCGGTGCGCGTGCGGGTCGGCCCGCAGCTCGGTGCCGCTGGCCTGACCGACATCGGTGCTTCGTTCCAGCCGATGGTGCAGTACCGGCGCACCGAAGTACGTCGCCAGCGCCGAGGCGAAGCCATCGCCATAGTCTTCGCCGGTGAACACCGCCTGCACCGGTCCGCCGAGCAAGGTCACGCACAGCCAGGCAGTGAATTCGCGCTGCAGCTGTTCGCTGTCCGAATCCAGTGGCAACGCGCGTACCGGCACCGCGTGCTGCTCACACATCGCAGCCAGGCGTGCATCATCAAGCACCACCACCGTCGCCTGCGGAAAGCAGGCACGCAGCCACCGCTCGCGGCGGGCAGCGCTGTAGCCGGCGAAGCCGGGCTGCGACCAGCCGACCACCAACAGCTGCATGCAGCGCTCCGCAGCGAACGCGATCAGCCGCTGGTGGCCGCGGTGCAGCGGGCAGAATTTCCCCACCACCAGGCCACGCGGCACCGCCTCATGCGGCATTGGCTGTCGTGCCCGCCGTCGCCTGGTTCTGCATCAACCGCCGCCAATGCCGCAGCGCCACCAGCGCGTTGATCCAGAAGCCGACGTACAGGATCGAGGTCAGGTGCAGGCCACGGCTGTAGTACAGCGGCACGGCGATGGTGTTCACCAGCAGCCACACCCACCAGGATTCCAGCTTGCGCCGCATCATCAGGACCTGCGCGATCACACTCAGTACCAGCACCGCCGAATCGACATAAGGCGCGTACGCGTTGGTCAGCCGCGTCAGCATCCAGCCATAGCCGAAGGTTGCCAGCACCGCCAGCGGCAGCAGCCAAGCCCAAGCATGCGCGCGCATGCGGGTGATCGGCAGCGGCGCACCGTGGTCGCCGCGCAGCCACTGCCACCAGCCGAACACGCTGATGACCACGAAGAAGAACTGCAGGACCATGTCCGCGTAGAGGTGCGAGCGCTCGAATACGGCGGCGAACAGCGCGCAGCCGACGATGCCCAGCCACCACGTATGCACGTTGTTGCGGCCGGCCAGCAGGATCGAGCCGGCGACAGCGATGTTGGCGGCCAGCTCCAGCTGGAAATTCGGATCAGACAGGTTCATGCCGCCATTGTCGCGTAGATCCACGCCACGCGTGGATGGGCATCACGGCCTTGCGCGCACCATCCATCGCTGGGCCTCGCCGCTTCCCCAGTTTCCAAACTGCAGCCGCGTGGGCGAACGCAGGGGCGCCAGCCAACCCGGCGGCTCGGCATCCCAGCGTGTGCCATCAAACAGATGGGGCCAACAGCTGCCCTGTGGATTCGGTGAATGCAGGAACAGCGCGCTCTGGCCGGTGTCCGGCGCCAGCATCACCCAGCACTGCACGTCCTCCCGGCCCATGGATTCGGCCCGCTCAAGCAACCGCAGCAGGGCGGCAGCAACGGCGGCGCGGTCAGTCACATGCCGATTGCCGCGGCCCTTCCAATCCAGGTGGGTATGCCAGTAATCGAACCATGCCGAATCCAGCACGCGATCGAGGATCGCGTTTGCCCTGGATTCTTCCTCTGCCCAATGCCGGGCCATCTTCTTCAGATATCGACGGTCAGCCATGCCCACATGGTAGATCCACCTCACGCGTGGATGACGCCTTGCCGGAAACAAAAAAGGCCCCGCTTGCGCGGGGCCTCCTTGGTACTGCGTCAGGCCTTGGCCCGAATCAGAACTTGTACTGGAACGAAGCAGCCAGCACGTCGCCACGGACCTTGTACTTGCCGTTGAGCGAGTTGCCCTGGTTGTTGGTGGTCGCCGGGATGTTCACGTTCGGGTCGCTGGTGAACAGGTGGGTGTAGCCGAAGTTGTATTCGGTGTTCTCCGACGGGGTCCAGCCTACGCCCAGCGACAGCCACTTGCGGCTGGTATCGGGCACGCGCACGTCGCGGTGAGCGTCGGTGGTCGGGGTCTGGTCCAGCGCCACACCACCACGCAGGGTGACCGTATCGCTCAGCTTGAAATCAGCACCCAGCGAAACGAAGGTGGTGTCGCGGTAACCGAAGTCCAGCACCGAATCAGGCTGCGCCGAGGCGTAGTCGATGGTCACGCTGTCGAAGGCGGTCGACCAGGCGGTGCGGGTCACGTCACCCATCACGGTCCAACGGTCATTGACCTTGTGGGTCACGCTCAGGGTGGCCGATGCCGGCATGGTCACCGTCGCCTTGCCGCTGGTGCTGACGAAACGACCCGGCTGGGCCACGGCCAGCACGGCAGCCGCATTGGACGGCACGTCGAAGGTGGCGTCGCCACCGGTGATCTTGTGCTCGACCTTGGAACGGTAGCTGATACCGATGTGGGTGTTCTCGTCCGGGCTGAACAGGCCGCCCACGGTCCAACCCACGGCGTTGTTGTCGCCTTCAACGGTCAACTTGCCGTCGGCGCTGCCCGGGGCGAAGCCCGGAACGCGGGACTGGGCCAGCGCGGTGCCGAAGTCGATGTTGTTGCTCAGTTCGATGGTCAGGTGCTCAACGAACACCGATGCACCGAAGGACACGTACGGATTGACGTCGTACGAGGCAGCGAAGCCCAGGTCGATGGCCTTCAGGTCGGTCTTCAGACCGCTGTAACGACCCACCCAGGCATTGTCGTACTGGGTCTTGAAACCGAACGGTGCGGTCAGCGAGACACCGAAGTGCGCCTTCTCACCGATCGGCATGTGGAAGTAAGCGGCCGGAACCGGGGCGATCATGCCGGCGTCGCCACCGTCACCGCCGGTCTGTGCGGCACCGGTCGGCTTGCGGCCGGAACCCTTGAACTCCGCCTTGAAGCTGATGGCGCTCAGGTCACCCTGGACCATGGTGCCGTCGAGCTGGCGCATGCCGGCCGGGTTGACGGCGATGATGGAAGCGTCGCCTTCGGCGCTGCCGGAACCGGCAAAGGCGCGGCCCAGGCCCTTGGCGCTGTTTTCCTTCAGCTGGAAGGCGGCGGCATTGGCATCGGCGGCGGCCAGCGCACCGGCAACGCCGACGGCCAGCAGGGTCAGGCGGGCAATGGTGGAAGCAGTTTGCATCGTAGTTCTCTCTCCGGTAAGCGGTGATGGTGCTCTGAGTGCGCCTGCGCCCGTCAGGCCGGATGGCCCTTCGAAGCGCGCCGGATTCCCCTCCCGACATACGACGCCGTATGCGAGTATTACCCAGAGCCGTTAATGAAACAATAACAGCGGCGGCGCTTTTTTCGCCGCAAAAGCTGAACAGGACTTTCCCCGCCAAAAGCGCCCGCGCGCTAGGCTTATGCCATGTTCGTCTCCCTCCCATCGCGCAAGAAGGCGACCCTGCGCTGGGCCACTCCCGTGCTGTTTGCGGCACTGTGGCTGGCATTCCTGTGGTCGATCTCGCGCCCGGACGACGCCCGCGGCAGCCTCTGGCTGGACTGGGGCGCGCTGTCCACCGGACTGACCCATCCGCTGGACTGGTGGGCGACCCTGCAGGACGGCAGCGTGCTGCGCCTGTTCACCGCCCTGTTCCTGCACGCCGACTGGTCGCACCTGCTGGGCAACCTGGTGTTCCTGCTCATCTTCGGCCTGCCCGCCGAGCGGGTGCTGGGGCCATGGCGGCTGCTGCTGCTGTTCCTGGTCGGTGGGGCGATCTCCAACCTGGTGGCGATCTACACCATGGGCAGCCCGGACCAGATCATCATCGGCGCCAGCGGCGCGGTATCGGCGCTGATCGGCGCCTACCTGGCGCTGTTCCCGGGCGCGCGGCTGGGCGTGGTGATCCCGTTGGGCCTGTTCCTGGAATTCGTGCGGGCCCCGGCCTATCTGCTGATCGGGGTGTGGGCGGCGCTGCAGGTGGTGTTCGCCTACATCGGCCCGACCTTCGGCATGGTGGCCTGGTGGGCGCACATCGGTGGCTTCGTGTTCGGCGTGGTGTACGGCATGTACGTGCGTGCCGCGATCGCACGGCGACTGCGCAAGCGGCACGGGTTCTAGCAGGGTGGGCAATGCCGGCCGCTGGCCGGCAATCGCTTCATTCCCTGGGCCCGGGCTGACACCGGGCCGGGATCATTCTGCGTAACCGGCGGTGGAGTTCACGGGCAGGGTTCGCCGGGATGGCCCGGCGCTACCGTCAGGGCTTGGCAGGCGTCTCGGCCGGCTTTGCTTCCGGCTTTGCTTCGGGCTTTGCTTCCGGCTTGGCTTCCGGCTTGGCTTCCGGCTTGGCGTCGGGCTTCGGCGCCGGCTTTGCTGCTGCCGCCTTCGCCGCCTTGTCAGCTTCGGCCTTCGCCGCCTCGGCCTTCAGCCGTGCTGCCACCGAGCCGGGGTTCTTCAGTTCGGCCAGTGCGTCGTTGATCGGGCCGTCGCCCGGCAGCACGGCACCGGCACGGTAGCCCTCGGTCCCTTCGTCGTCGCCGCGCAGGTGACCGGGCAGGGTCGCTTCGCTGTAGTCGCTCAGGCTGGCCGGCAGTGCCTCTTCCTCCGGACGCGGGGCTGCCTTCAGTTCCACTTCCGGCACGATGCCGGTGGCCTGGATCGACTTGCCGCTGGGCGTGTAATACCGCGCCGTGGTCAGCTTCACCGAATCACCGTTGTCCAGCGGCAGCACCGTCTGCACCGAGCCCTTGCCGAAGGTACGGCTGCCGATCACGCGCGCACGCTTGTTGTCGCGCAGGGCACCGGCCAGCACTTCCGACGCGCTGGCCGAACCGGCGTCCACCAGCACCATCACCGGGGCGCCCTTCAGCAGGTCCCCCGGGGTCGCATCGAAGCGTGCATCACTGATGCTGATGCGGCCCCGCGTACTGACGATGTTGCCCTTGTCGAGCAGGTCATCGGCCACCTGCACCGCCGCGGTCAGCAGGCCGCCCGGATTGCTGCGCAGGTCCAGTACCAACCCCTTCAATGCGCCACCGGACTGCTTCTGCAACTGCTGCAGGTGCTTCTGGAAATCAGATCCGGTATCGGCCTGGAAGGTACTCAGGCGGATGTAGCCGTAGCCCGGTTCCAGCATGCGGCTCTTCACGCTGGTCACGCGGATGGTCTGCCGGGTCAGGCTGACATCAAAGGGCTTCGGCTTGCCGTCGCGGACAATGGTCAGCACCACCTTGCTGCCGGCCGGGCCACGCAGCGGCTCACTGGCGTCGATCGCACTGATCGGCTTGCCATCGATGGCGATGATCAGATCACCGGCAAGAATGCCGGCCTTCGCAGCCGGGGTATCGTCGATCGGCGAAATCACCTTCATGCTGGCGTTGTCCGGCTGCTGCTGCAGCTCCACGCCAATGCCTTCATAGGCGCCATTGGCCTGTTCGTCGAACGCCTCGGCATCTTCCTTGTTGAAGTAGGTGCTGTGCGGATCGAGGTCGAGCAGCAGGCCACGCACGGCCGACTGCATCAGCTTGTTGTCATCGACTGGATCGACGTAGGCGGCACGGACCGCGTTGTAGACGGCGACGAATCGACGGATGTCCTCCAGCGGCACCTTCGAGGTCACCGCCTCCTCGTTGCTTGCTGCCTGCCCGGCGGTTTCCCTGGCCGGTGCGGGTGCGGTCTGCTGTGCCCAGGACAGGGCCGGCAACAGAGCCAGCAAGAGGGTAGCGGTACGGGCTGCGCGCATGGATCACTCCTGTCGACGATGGCATCGTGCCCAAGGCACATGCACCGATTATGCGCGAAGCGTGGCTAAATTCCCGTTGAATCCGGCGCTGTGGGGCCAGCCGGAATTCAGCGCCGCTGCAGCCAGCTGTCCGGATTGACCGGTTGGCCACCACGACGCAGCTCGAAGTACAGCGCAGTCACGCCTTGTCCACCGGAATTGCCGACCTTGGCGACGGCGTCGCCACGGCTGACGCGTGCGCCGGCGTCCTTCAGCAGGGTGTCGTTGTGGGCGTACAGGCTCATGTAGCCATTGCCATGGTCGACGATCAGGATCATGCCGTAGCCGGTCATCCAATCGGAAAACACCACGGTGCCATCGGCCACGGCGGTGACGGTACTGCCGGCGGGTGCACCGATCAGGACGCCGCTGCTGGTGCGGCCATCGGGCAGCTTGCCGCCGTAGCGGGCGAGCAGGTTGCCGGACAACGGCCACCCCAATCCACCGACCTTCGGTGCGGGTGCGGAAGCAACCGCAGGAGGAACCTTGGTGGGCGCCGGCGGTGGGCGGCCGGCAGCGGCGGCCTGGCGGGCCGCACGCTCGGCGGCGGCTTTCTCGGCGGCTGCCTTGCGTGCGGCAGCGCGACGCTCGGCCTCGGCACGGGCAGCGGCGGCGCGCAGATTGGCCAGCAGGGTTTCCAGTGCCTTGGCATCCTGGCCCAGCGCCTGTTCCTTTTCGCGCTTGTCCTTGAAACGCTCGTCCAGCGAGGCCACGGTCTGCGCACGCTCGCGGCGGTCCGAGGCCAGCGTGGCGACCTGCTGCTTCTGGTCGCGCTGAACGCCCTGCAGCTGTTGCTGGCGCTGGGCGATCTGCGCCTGCAGCGTCTCCAGTTCCTTCAGGTCCGCAGTCAAGGTAGTGATGCGCTGTGCACGCTCGCGCTGCAGGTAGCGGTGATAGGCCAGCGCACGATTGGCATCGGCCACCGTGTCCTGCGACAACAGCAGCTTCAACGGGGCGTGGTTGCCCAGCTGGTAGGCCGCGCGCAGCAGGCCCGCCAGTTCACGATTCTGTTTTGCCAGGTTGGACTGCAACGCATCGCGGCGCTGCTCGGCCTCGGACAGTGCCCGGCTCTGCTCACGCAGTGCCGCTTCGGTCTGTGCCAGCGTCCGTCCGCTGCGTGCGACCTTTTCATCCGCCTCGCGCAACTGCTGCGATGCGTGGCCGCGCTGCCCCTCGATCTGCCGACGCTCCTGCGCCACGCCTTTCAGCTCGGTGCGCAGCTTCTGCAGCTTGCGCTCGGCCTCCCGGGTCGAAGCGGTCTGCGCCACGCCCGGCAATGGCAGCGCAAGCGCCAAGGCCATTCCCAGCAACAGGCATCGTCCACCGCGCAGGGGGGTGATGTGATGCCGGCGTGAGGGGAAGACGTTGTTGCGCAAGGGCTTTCCAGTGACTTCAGGCAGATGCGGAGGATCGTGGGGAATGGTGACATCTCCGCACGCGGCCTGCCAGCCGCACAACAACGAGGTTCCCATGAAAGCTCTCTCCATTCCGCTGCTGTTGGGTGTTGCACTGGCCTGCGGCCCCGCCTGGGCCCAGACCGACGTCAGCAAGGTCAACGGCAGCATCAGCGCCGAGCCGGGCCAGCGCTACGGCAAGCTGGATACCGTCAATGGCGGTATCCGGGTCGGCGAAGGCGTGGAAACCGGCAGCATCGACACCGTCAATGGCGGCATCAAGGTGGCCGATCGGGCCCGTACCGGCAGCATCGAGACGGTCAATGGTGGCGTCCGCCTGGGCCGCGAAGTGACCGCCCATGGCGATGTCAGCACGGTCAACGGCAGCATCTTCAGCGACCAGGGCAGCCAGATCGAAGGCGGCGTGGAAACGGTCAACGGCGGTATCGGGCTGGTGGGCAGCCGCGTGCGCAAGGACGTGGAGACCGTGAACGGCGACATCACCGTCGGCATCGGCTCGCAGGTCGGCGGTGGCGTGCGCGTGCACAAACCCAATTTCAGTGTCTCGCTGACCGCCAGCCGCAAGCCGCGGATCATCATCGGCCCCAATGCCGTGGTCGATGGCAGCCTGCTGTTCGAGCGCGAGGTGGTGCTGTACGTACACCGCAGTGCCCGCATCGGTCCAGTCACCGGCGCCGATCCGATCCCGTTCGATACCGATACCGCCCCGGCGGACTGAGCCTGCGGCTTGGGCGATACTCCCCGTTACCGGTCGTGCGCACCGCGCGGCCGCCCCTTGTGTTTCCAGGAACCCATGATGCCCCGCAAACTCCTTCTGTGCCTGGCCGCTGCGGCCGCGCTCAGCGCCTGCAAAGGCGATGACACCCCGGCACCTGCGCCCGCTGCCGACGCCTCGGCCAAGGCGGCCGCCCATGCTTTCTCGCCGGAGATCACTGCCGGCGACTTCGGCGAGATGGTGAAGACGCTCGCCTCCGATGAGTTCGAAGGACGTTCGCCCGGCAGCAAGGGTGAAGAGCTGACGGTCAATTACATCCGCGACCAGATGCAGCGCATCGGCCTGCAACCCGGCAATGGCGACAGCTGGTTCCAGGACGTGCCGATGACCGAAACCACGGCCGACGAGTCGACCGTGCTGAAGATCACCCAGGCCGGCAAGACCACCGAGCTGAAGTTCGGCACCGACATGGTGGTGGGTACCCGCACCGGACAGACTGAAGTGAAGGTCGACGCCAGTGACCTGGTATTCGTCGGCTACGGCGTGGATGCGCCCGAGCAGAAATGGAACGATTACGCCGGACAGGACTGGAAGGGCAAGACGGTGGTCATGTTCGTCAATGACCCTGGCTTCCACGTCGACGACGAGAAGCTGTTCGACGGCAAGCGCATGACCTATTACGGTCGCTGGACCTACAAGTTCGAAGAGGCCGCGCGCAAGGGCGCTGCTGCTGCGCTGATCGTGCACGATACCGCCGGCGCCTCCTACGGCTGGGACGTGGTGAAGAACTCCTGGGCGGGGCCGCAGTACGACCTTCCCGCCAAGGACGACGCCGAACCGCGCCTGCCGGTGCAGGGTTGGCTGAGCGCCGACGCGGCCAAGACGCTGTTCGCCGGCGCCGGCCTTGATCTGGCCCAGGCCTACAAGGACGCCAGCAAGCGCGGGTTCAAGCCGGTCCCGCTGAAGGCCACCGCCGCGGTGGACCTGAAGAGCCAGGTCGCGCAGAAGCAGTCACGCAACGTCGTGGGCGTACTGCCTGGCAGCAAGCGCGCCGATGAGGCCGTGCTGTACATGGCGCACTGGGACCACCTGGGCAAGCACGAGGGCGAACACGGCGACAACATCTACAACGGTGCCGTCGACAACGCGACCGGCGTGGCCGGCATTCTTGAGGTAGCCGAAGCAATGGCCCATCAGGAACCCAAGCCGGAACGTTCGGTGGTGTTCCTGGCGGTGACCCTGGAAGAATCCGGCCTGCTGGGTTCGAAGTACTACGTCGCCCACCCGACCTTCCCGCTGGACAAGATCGCCGGCGTGATCAACATCGACGCAATGTCGGTGGCCGGTCGTGCCAAGGACGTGACCGTCACAGGCTTCGGCAGCTCGGAACTGGAAGACATCCTCAAGCCGCTGGCTGCCGCCCAGGACCGTACCCTGCACGGTGAGACCTCGGTACAGAGTGGTTTCTACTTCCGTTCGGACCACTTCAACTTCGCCAAGGCGGGCGTGCCGGCTCTCTACGCCGACGGTGGCGAGGACCTGCGCGACGGTGGCGTGGAAGCCGGCCGCAAGGCTGCAGCCGACTACGGCGCCAACCGCTACCACGGCCCGAAGGACGAGTTTGACGCCGCCACCTGGAAGCTGGATGGCGCGGTCGAAGACCTGCAATTGATGTACGGCGTCGGCAAGGAGCTGGCCGCTGGCGATCGCTGGCCGAACTGGTACGAAGGCAACCCGTTCAAGGCAGCCCGCGACGCGATGATGAAGAACAAGGCCCCCGCCGCAGCCAAGTAATTTCGGGCAAGGCAGTAAGGCAACCAAAGCGGCGCCCGCAAGGGCGCCGCTTTTTTGTGCGTGCGTACACGGCGCGTCCGGCAGGCCGTTGGCAGTTGCCTCCCTTGGTTGGGATCGGGGTTCCGGCGCAGAGAGCATCCACGCGTGGCGTGGATCTACCGCCTGTGGTTTTCTGGCGCATAAAAAAAACCCCGCTGCGTGAGCAGCGGGGTTTTGGATGTAAACCCTGGCGATGACCTACTCTCGCATGGCTTAGGCCACACTACCATCGGCGCAGCTACGTTTCACTTCCGAGTTCGGGATGGGATCGGGTGGTTCCATAGCGCTAATT